>DASQDA010000434.1:0-3531 GCA_035634435.1 Polyangiaceae bacterium | reverse complement strand
CAGCGCCAGCAGCGGGTTGCCTGCGCTGTCGGCGACAAGCCGGTCTACGGCGTCAGACGGCGACTCGGCAGCCACCAGGCTGCGGAGTGCTTGCGCATCGAGCGGTGGCAGGCGCAGCTCCTCGACGATCACGCGTCGGCGTAGTGCCGCCAGCGCGCGTGTCAGCTCGACGTTGTCCTCGAGCTCGGCAGGGCGACACGCGACCACGGTGAGGAGCGGCAAACGAGCGGCCATCCGCACGACGTAGTGGAGCAGCTCGCTCGAGGAAGGATCGCAGAGGTGAGCGTCGTCGAGCAACAGGAAGCCAAGCCCTTGCTGCTCGGTTCCACGACGGACGAACGCCGACAGGCTTTCGAACAGCTGGTCACGATCGGGCGCGGCCGCGCCCAGCTGCAACTCGGCGAGCGCCTGACGGGTCGCATCCAGAAAGGGCGCCAGGGGCCGATTGCGTTCCACCTCGTGACACGTGCCTTCCAGCACCCAGGGGTCCAGCTGACGGTGGGCATGGCGCAGCTCCTCCAGCAGGCGCGTTTTGCCCATGCCGGGCTCGCCGAGCACCAGCACCACCCTGCCTGCGCGTTGCGTGCGCACCTCCTGGACGATGACCCCGAGAAGCGCCGTTTCGCGCTCCCGCCCGACCAGTGGGCGCTCTGGTGACGGCACTGCAGCAGGCGCCGAGTCTGCCAGCCGCGGCGCCTGAGCCACGCTATCGGCCCGCGCGGTAGGTAGCGCCGGACGGCTGGAGCCAAGCGCAACCGAGAGCCTCTCCACGCAACGGCGCGCTTCGTCCGCTCCGGAGCTCGCGAGCCAGGCGCGTGCATGCGGCAAGGCTTGCTGCGGGTCGGCGGCCAGACGCTCGACGAGCGTGCGCCGTAGCCGGGAATGGAGCGCGCGCGCCTCCGCACGCTCGGCTTCACACCAGGCCTCGAAGGCTTCGAAGTCCGGCAACAGCAGACCTTCGAGCAGCTCGCCGCGGCAACCATCGGCAAGCGCTCGGAGCACCTCGGTCGCCTGCGTCTCGAACCCGTTGCGTGCTGCAACGCGCAGCGCCTCCAGATCGAGGGCGCCGGCGACGAGCTCCAGCTGCACGTGCGTGCGCGTCGCCCGCAGGCAAGCTGCGTCGGGTGCATCCAGCACAGCCCGCAGCTTCGACAAGCTCCAGCGGAGCGCCGCCCGACGATCGTCCGCGACGTCCCAGAACAGGTCACAGAGATGCTCGCGCCGGTGCTCCCGACCCGTGATTGCCAGATAGGCCAGCAGCGCCCGCGTCTTGCGCGAGCGTGGCAGCGCGAGCGGCTGCCCTGCGTAGCGAACCGACAGCTCGCCCAACACTAGAATCCGAATTGCGGTTGCCAATGGAGGTTCCAACGTCAATTCCAACGGGGAGCACGTCGCTTCTGACCACTGAGGGCCCTTAGATTCAGCTCGTCGCCGGGAACCTCCGGCGGCCGAGCAGACGAGACCTCAACAGGAGCAGTACGTTATGAATGCCCCCGCACAAAAGCAATCACTGGACACACTGAATGGCCTTCCCCTGGCGGAGCTGGCTCAAGTCCCGGCGGCGCTGAGCGAAGCGCCAGAGCGCGGTCTGCTGACGTTCGAGACGCGCACCACCTGGCGAGGCGGCTTACGTAGCCGCTCCGAAGTGGAGGCCTACGAGGCCGGTGGTGAGCGCATCGTGCGCCATCACCGCGTCGAAGCGGACGAGCCAGAGCAGATCTTCGGGACCGACACTGCGCCGAATCCGCAGGAGCTGTTCTTCTCCGCCATTGGTTCGTGTATCAGTGCCATGTACGTGGTTCATGCAACCCTGATGGGTATCGAGCTGCGTTCCTTGCAGATCGCGCTGCGGGGGACCCTCGACATGCGAGGAACGCTGGGATTGGCCGACGTGCCGCCGGGTTTCCCCGAGGTCAGCTGTCGGGTGCACGTCTCCGCCGATGCGACGCCCGAACGCATCCAAACGTTGCACGCCGCTGTGCTGGCGCTGTCGCCGAACTACTACCACCTCACCCGCGCCATCCCGGCTCGGACGCAGCTGGTGATCGGCAGCTGAGCCTGCGGGCTCGTGTTCGTAGCGCGCACTGGCGTTCCTGCGAAGGCGAGCCCGGTACGCTGGCCGGTCTATCCGAATGTGCCGTCCGAGCCGGCTTCGGAGGCGGCACCGGCGTAACCGCCCGCACCGCCTTCGGAAGCGGCACCCGCGTAGCCGCCCGCACCGCCTTCACCACCGGCGCCCCCATCGCCCCCCTCGGAGCAGAACGGCGCCGTGGAGGTCTCGCGCTTGATGGTGCCTGCGATGGTCGCGTGATTGCGCTTGTGCGAGCTATCCGTGAGGCGGGTTGCCCATGTCTCGTCGAAACGGTAGTAGCCGACGAGCCCCGGCTCCTCCTCGCGCGGCGGCACGAACATGCCTGCGCGAAGCTCGGCTTGCGTCCGCACCGTCGCCCACAGCCTCAGCTCGTCCATCGAGCCGTTGAAATGAAGGTCCCGCCTCTGCACGGTGCCGATTGATATCGTCGCGGCGGCATCGAGCGGTCGCCTGGTGCCCGTCGCCGTGATCTCGCGGACGCCGTTCACGTAGAGCTCGACCAAGCCCGTTATCCCGCTGCGTGTCACGCCAATGTGTACCCACCGGCCAGTGGCGACGACACTCAGGCTCGTCGTCGCGGTGTCCGGGGCGCCGATATTCATCACAAGCTTGCCGTTGACGACCGAGAGCCCGAAGTCCGGTGCGTCACCACTGACGTCGCCCCAGAGTACGGGGCTGCCCTGCCAAAACTGCGGGCCCGGAAGCGAAGTGCTCAGCTTGATCCACGCCTCGATGGTGAAGCTGTCCTGGATGGGACGTGGAGCGGTGACGTAGACTGCCGGGCCGAAGAACACGGCGCTGCCTGCGCCTGGGCACTGCGGCCATTCCCTGGCACCGCCTTCGCCGCCCATCGCGTCCGACCCAGCCTGACCGGCCGCGTCGCCAGCGAAGCCGCCCTGCGGGGCCCCACCAGAGCCTGCTCCCGCAGATATGGGGATTTCGCCCGCGCTGCCACCGGTGTCGCCGCCGCCTCTGGGCGCGCCGGCGCTGCCTGCCGACATGCCCGCGCTGCCTCCAAGCGTGCCGCCCGCACCACCGCTTGCCCCCCGGCCGCTGCCGCCGGTTCCCGCGCCAGCCATGCCTCCGCTGGAGCCGCCGAGGCCAGAAGCACCCGCCTCCGCCGCAGCGCCGCCTTCCCCACCGGCATTCAACGTGCCGAAGTCAGGGGTACAGGCGTGAACCGTCAGGCACGCAAGGGTGGCGGAAAGAGCAAGGGATCCACGGGTCATGGCAATTTAAGACCGCAGCGCATTGCCCGCTGAACGGCTCGTCGCACCAAAGTTTAATGTGTGACGATGTCAGCTAGTGCTGACCTCGTGAGCGCGTAGCGCCAAGCGTCGCAAGCGCGGAAGGACCGGCGAAGCACACGCGCACAGGAAGCTTAAAGCGAAAGTGCTCGCAGCGTGTAACGGATTCCGTGGAACGACGTTTGCACGGCG
>DASQDA010000433.1:0-6642 GCA_035634435.1 Polyangiaceae bacterium | reverse complement strand
GGAGCCCGCGCCGGGCCCGCGGCGTGATCCCGGGCTGCGTGCGGCGGCATTGCGAACGGTGCTGCGCATCCCTTCCGTCATTGCGAGCGCCCTCGCGGCGGCCGAGCACAGCTTACTTGCACGCTCCGCGCTGGTCCTGGTGCACGAGGGGGACGCCGCTTCCGTCGCGCACGAGAGTCGCCAGGCCAGCGCGCTGTGTGTTGCTGCGCGGGGTACCTCGCTCGGCGAGGGACCGGCTCGCGCCTGGTACCGCCACCGCTACTCCGTCAGCTACCGGCAGGCTCCGGTTTTCCGGAGTGGCGCCTTCAGCGACACGCTCGAAGTAGCAGCTCCGTGGTCGCGCCTCGAAGGGGTGTACGAGGGCGTGCGTCGCGCTCTCGGCGAGCACGTGCTGGTGATGGCACACCTGAGCCATGCCTATCCCGACGGTGCGAGCATCTACTTCACCTTCGCCGGCATCGAGCACGGGGGAGAGTCTTCGCTCGCCGTTTACGATCGAGCCGTGAGCGTCGCGCTGCGCGCCACACTCGACGCCGGGGCGACGCTCAGCCATCACCACGGCGTGGGACGCAGCAAGGCGCCCCGCGTCGGCGAAGAGCTCGGCGCCGCCGTGGCGGTCGTACGCGCCCTCAAGACGGCCTGGGATCCTGATGGCATCTTGAACCCAGGAGCGCTCATCCCGCCGCTCACCGCTGCCGAACGTATCCAGGAGCCGCTGGCGGATCGCGGCCCAGCGCTGGACCAGCCGAGCTGCCTGACGCGTCTGCCGGGTTCGCTGTCGCTGGCTGCAGCGCAGGCTTGGCTCGCTCCGCGCGGCCACACGCTTAGCCTGACGCCGGCGGTGCTTGCGGAGCTTGCGTCGGTCAGCGTCAGCGACTGGATCGGGATGGGTTTACCAGGCCTGCCGGATCGCTACGAAGATCCCGTGTTTTCTCCGCTAGCCGGCTTCGAAGCGGAGCTCCGCTCAGGCTTTCGTTTTCAGCTGCGACCCACGCCGCGTCGCGCCGTGGGTCCGGACCTTTCCGCGCTCGTCAGAGGCATGGGAGGCGCGTTGGGGCGTGTGCATTCGGCACCGCTCGTCGCCGTACCGAGCGACGCGCCGCCGGCGCCCGTGCTGCCTTACAGCGGCGAACGTAATCCAAGCATCGACCCGAGCGAGAAGGCCGCCTTGGTCCGGCTGACGCACGAGCTCGCGTCGCTCTGAGCCCGCCGTTGTCCGCCGTTTGGGCTCGCTCGGAAGCCCGGAACGCATGTGCGAGCCGAGACACTAGTGCTAAGGAGCCCAGAATCCGCGATGACCCGCCCCGCCTGCTTCGAAAAAGTCCCGGCTCAGGCTAACTTCCCAGCTCTCGAGGAGGCAGTGCTGCGCTTGTGGGACGAGCTCGACGCCTTCGCCGAGTCGAACCGCAGGCGCAGCAAAGGCGAGCCCTTCGTCTTCAACGATGGGCCGCCTTTTGCAACGGGAGCACCGCACTCCGGCCATCTGATCGGAGGAACGATCAAGGATATCGTTCCTCGTTACTGGAACATGCGAGGCCACCCCGTGGAGCGGCGCTTCGGCTGGGATTGCCACGGGTTGCCCATCGAAGCGCTGGCGCAAGAAGCCCTTGGCTTGGCGGGCAGCGCACAGATCCTGGAGCATGGCGTGGCTGCGTTCAATGAACAATGCCGCTCCATGGTGCTGGCCTACGTGGAGGAGTGGCGCAAGACGGTCACGCGCATGGGCCGCTGGGTGGACTTCGACAACGACTACAAGACCATGGACACCGACTTCATGGAGTCGGTGTGGTGGGTGTTCAAGTCGCTCTGGGACAAAGGCCGCGTCTACAAGTCGTACCGCATCATGCCGTACAGCTGGAAGCTCGGCACGCCGCTCTCCAACTTCGAAGCAAACAGCAACTACAAGGAAGTGCAGGACCCGGCCATCACCGTGCGCTTCCGCGTGACCCAGGCGCCGGTGCTCGGCGAAAGCCAGCCGCTCTACCTGCTGGCCTGGACCACCACACCCTGGACGTTACCATCGAACCTGGCGCTCTGTGTCGGACCCGAGATCGACTACGTCATCGTCCGCGAGACAGGCTCTGGCGATTTCTACGCCCTGGCAGAGGCGCGCCTGGCAGCGACGTTCAAGGCCGCCGACGCTTATTCCGTCGTGCAAAAGCTGAAGGGCAGCGAGGTTGCCGGCTGGCGCTACGAGCCACTTTTCAATTACTTCGCCGATCACGCTGGCAGCTTCGTCGTGCTCAGCGACGGCTTCGTGAGCACCGAGGACGGCACCGGCATCGTGCATCTGGCGCCCGCGTACGGCGAAGACGACTTCCGCGTGTGCAGCGCCGTGGGCATCGAGCTGGTGGATCCGTTGGACTCGGGTGCCAACTTCACGCAAGCGGTGCCCGACTTCGCCGGACAACAGTGCAAGAGCGCCGACCGCGGCATCATCAAGAAGCTCAAGGACGAGGGCAAGCTCGTCCACCAGGACACGCTCGTCCATAGCTATCCATTTTGCTACCGCACCGAGACACCGCTCATCTACCGCGCCATCGACGCCTGGTACGTGCGCGTTTCGGACCTGCGTACCGATCTGGCTGCCAACAACGACGGGGTCAATTGGGTGCCCCAGGCGGTGGGTGAGAACCGCTTCGGCAATTGGCTACGGGACGCCAACGACTGGAACATCAGCCGCAATCGCTTCTGGGGGTCGTGTTTGCCCGTCTGGATCAACGAGGCCGATCCAGACGACCGCATCTGTGTGGGATCCATCGCGGAGCTGGAGGCTCTGAGCGGCGTTCGGGTCTCGGACTTGCACAAGCACGTGGTCGACGAGGTCATCATCCGCAAGGAAGGCAAGACCTACCGACGCACCCCAGAAGTGCTGGACTGCTGGTTCGAATCGGGCTCGATGCCCTACGCGCAGCGGCACTATCCCTTCCAGGGCCAGGAGCAGTTTCCGGACGTCTTCCCCGCGCACTTCATCGCGGAGGGGCTCGATCAGACCCGCGGCTGGTTTTACACGCTGCTGGTGCTCGGCGTTTCCTTGTTCGGTCGGTCGCCGTACCGCAACGTGATCGTCAACGGGATGATCCTGGCCGAGGACGGCCAGAAGATGTCCAAGAGCAAGAAGAACTATCCGGATCCGAACGTCGTGCTGGCGACCTACGGAGCGGACGCGCTGCGCGCGTATTTGATGGACTCGCCGGCCGTGCGCGGGGAACCACTGCGCTTCTCCGAACGAGGTCTGAAAGAGATCGTTCGGACCGTGGTGCTTCCCTACTGGAACGCCTTGAGCTTCTTCACGACGTACGCGGTGGTCGACGGCTTCGACCCTCGCCAGGCTACCGCTGCACCGCTGTCGGAGCGCGCCGACGTGGATCGTTGGGTGCACAGCGTGCTGCAGAGTCTGATTCGCGACGTCAACGGCGAGATGGAGCGCTACCGGTTGTACGCAGTGGTGCCACGACTCGTCAGCTTCATCGACGACCTCACCAACTGGTACATCCGCCGCTCGCGCCCGCGCTTCTGGAAGTCGGAGGACGATGCCGACAAGGCCAACGCTTACAGCACCCTCTACGAAGTGCTGGTGACCTTCGCCAAGGTGCTGGCGCCCTTCATGCCCTTCTTGACCGAAACCGTCTACCAGAAGCTGGTGCGCCCGGTTGCTCCCCAGGCGGAAGCCAGCGTGCACTTCTGTGACTACCCCAGCTTCGACGAGGCCGCCGTGGACCGAGCTCTCGAGGAACGCATGCGCATCGTGCGGGCGGTGGTGACGCTCGGGCGCAAGCTGCGCGAGGACCACAAGCTGAAGGTGCGCCAACCGCTGGCCGCGCTCACGGTCGTGCACCGCGACCCGGCGGTGCGCGAGGCGGTGCTCGCTTCTGCAGCGCTCATCGCGGATGAGATCAATGTGAAGCGGGTGGCCGTCGAGGCGGACGAGAGCGGCTTTGCCAGCGTCACCGTAAAGCCCAACTTCAAGACCCTGGGCAAGCGCTGTGGCTCCAAGCTCAAAGCCATCAGCGCTGCGCTGACGGGCTTCGGACCTGGTGAGGTCGCACGCCTCGAGGCCGGCGAGGGCTTGCTGGTCGAGGGTGAGACGTTGACACTGGCCGACGTCGTGTTGCAGCGCGACTCGAAAGGCGACGCGGCCGTCGTGACTGACGGCGACATCACCGTGGCGCTCGACACGCGCCTCGATGAGGGCCTTCTGGCCGAGGGCATCGCGCGTGAGTTCGTGAGCTTGCTGCAGAACGCGCGTAAGGACGCCGGGCTCGAGGTCGCCGATCGCATCACCCTGGCTTGGTCGTGCAGCGACCCCAAGGTGTCGGCGGCCATCCGTGAGCACGGAGCCGCGATCGCCAAGGAGGTGCTGGCAGTGGATCTGCGCGAAGGTGGCGGTGACAAGAGCGCCGAGCTCAACAAGGTGCCCGTTCAGTTCGCTCTGAGCAAAGTCTGAGCTCGCCCGCTGCTGGCGGCGGATGGCCCAGAGGGGGCATGCGCGGTGTTGGGTGGGGCTGGGCGCGCTCCGGCTGCGCCAGTGGCGCGTGGCGCCGAGCAGCGCGCCCGTAACCACGGTGCCGAAACTACTTGGGGACGACGACCTCGAGCCGGCACGCCGCGCTGCAACCGTCGCGATCCACGTTATTGGCGTCGTCGCAGTCCTCGTTCGGCTTGGTGATCTTGCCGTCACCGCAGTGCGGGCCGAGCACACAACCCGGTGAGCACTCGCCGTAGCCGCCGGCGTTGGTGCCGTCGTCGCATTGCTCGCGGTCGGCCTGAACCACCGAGTCGCCGCAGTGCGGTCCGAGCTGGCAGTTAGGGGCGCAGCCGCCATACGAGCCGTCGTTCTGCGCAGTGCCGGCGTCACAGCGCTCGCCCTCGGCGCTCTGCAGCACGGCGTCACCACAGCGCGGGCCGAGCGCGCAGGTGGGCGTACATTGATTGTAGCCGCCGAGGTTCTTCGGGCCGTCGTCGCATTGCTCACCCGCGGCGAGCATGCCGTCGCCGCAATCGGTGCCGCAATCGCTGGGTGCCAGGTTGAACCCGCTCAGCGTCAAGCGGAAGGATGAGCCGTCCTTCTTGCGCTCGGCGTGAAAAACCGAGATGGGATAGACGTTGCCGGCGGTCAGCCCGTAGGTCGCTGCGGTGGCGGCGTTGATGCTGACGCTGCCGTCGAGCGGCGCGTGCCAGCCGCCGAGGTCCACTGCGAGCCTGCCGTTGACGAACACCCAGACGTCATCGTCGCCAGTGAAGTCCAGACGCGCGGTGGTCGCAGCGTCGAAGCGGAACCAGTACTTCACCTCCGTCGTGAAATGGAAGTTGTGAAGTGGCGCTACGGTTGCGGGTGGCTTCGGTTGCTCGGTCGCCCAGTTCCAGCCGTAGGCGGGAGCAATCAGCGCCCGCGCGGCGTCCGCGCCCGCGAGCTGGTCGATGGGGAAGAACACGGGGTTGCCCTCGTACTCCACCGTGGTCGCGAGGCACGCCTGCGCCTGGTTGTTCCACGGAAGACAGGGAAAGAAGCAGCGATCGAGCGGGTTCACCGGCGCGCACGCAGGGTCATCGCAGCCGGTGTTGCTGCACCAGTCCACGTGGGAGTAGGCGGGCGCGCCGGCAGGGCGGGGATTCGCCAGGCCGGGAAAGCCAACGAACTTCTCACCGTTGGCGCCCCAGCGATTGACGAACCCGCCGGCACCGTCGGACCAGAGCACGAGCTCGCTGACAACCGGGGTATTCACGTTCGGCGTGTCGCGATACCACTGCTGGAAGCTGGCGACGGACGCGATGGTACCCGGGGCAGCACCCGAGTAGATGGGCTTGCCCTCGGCGTCGAGCTCGGGCCTGACCAGTCCGGGGGTGACCACGGCGCGGTTGACCAGTGGCTCGAAGTCGGGGTGACCCCCGGCAGCCCCGGCCGGCTTGAAGTCGCGGAACACGGCCGGCACGCGCAGCGTGCATTGCCCAGCGTCGAGCTCGCACTCGGGATTGACGCAGCGATGGCCTTCCTCGACCTTGCAGCTGCTCGAACAGCCATCGCCGTCACGCAGATTGCCGTCGTCGCAGTCCTCGCCGAGCACGATACCGTCGCCGCAGCTCGACATACAGGCAGCGCCGGTGCAGTCGGGCTCCGCTCGGCAGCTGCCGCCGCAACCATCGAACGGCTGCTGGTTGCCGTCATCACAGCTCTCGGCGCCTTCCACGATCTTGTCACCGCAGACCGTCGCCGTGCACGCGCTGGGCGCGCCCTGGCACTTGAACCCGAGCTCGAGGCGACACCGCGCATCGCAGCCGTCACCCTCGGTGACGTTGCCATCGTCGCAGCCTTCGTTGGGATCGACGCTGCCGTCGCCGCACACGTAGACGCGAACGCAGGCTTCGCCCTCCACGCGGCAGGCATACCCAATGGCGACCTTTCTACAGTCGGGGGCGCACCCGTCCCCCTCCGCTCGATTGCCGTCGTCGCAAGCCTCGCCAGGACCCAGCGCGCCGTCCCCACACACGATGGTGGAAACACACGGGCTGCCTACTTCAGGGCACACGAAATGCGACTCGATCTTGCAAACTCCCGAGCATCCGTCGCCCGGCAGGCTGTTGCCGTCGTCGCACTCTTCGCTGTCCTGGTTTCGTTGCTTGTCGCCGCAGGCAGCGCCCGAC
>DASQDA010000432.1:0-2947 GCA_035634435.1 Polyangiaceae bacterium | reverse complement strand
GAGTTGATCGCGGTGAGCGTGCGGCCCGACCGAGCTGCGTTCGTGCCGCGATCCAGCGGTGAGCTGCGGTTGGTGTACCGCCTGGTGCGTGCACGCGAAAGCGGCGAGCGGGTGTCTCCCTTGCCGCTCACCCTCGCGCTCGAATACGCGTTGCCCGAGGAGCGCGATTCCCTCGCCAGCTTCGTCGTACCCGAAGAGCTAAGCGGAGCGGCTTTGGCGCGACACCTCACGCGGGCTGGCGGGGCACTCGCGCCCGAGCGCTTGCGGCAGCTCGAGCTGCGCCACCGATTGACCGTGAATCTCCAGCTCGTGCGCTGGCCGTCGGGCGTCAGACCGGACCTCGGCGGCCACGCGGAATACCGTCTTCGCTCCTTCGACTTCACGGCTCGCGGTTACACCACTGGGGCTCTCGAAAACACGCCCGACGTTCCGCGCCTGCAAGCCGAGCCTGCGCTCCGCCGCGAGCTCCTGGCGTGGATCCGCGACCCGGAGCGCTGGGTCGAGGTCGACCAGGGCACACTGCTCCTGCCTACGCGCTTTCTGGCAACCGCAAGTAGCTCGTTTTCGCCGCGTGGGCTTGCGCGGCTGGCGAATCGACCTTTCAGTCAGTTGTACACGGCCGCTGACTTCCAGGGGTTGCCCTTCGCGCGTGGAACGCACGTCAAGAGTCCAGAGGGCCTGTTGCGTCGCCTGGATAGTCTGACCTGCGCGGGCTGCCACCAGGCGCGCAGTGTGGCCGGCTTTCACCTTCTCGGGGCGGCAACGCCCGAAGATCTCGCAGGCAATACCCTGCAGCGCGCGGCCTCACCGCATACCGGCGCAGACTTGTCGCGGCGCGAACGCGTGTTCCGCACCCGCTTGGGTAACGATCGCGTCGACTATTCCCTGCCCTTTCCCGAACGCGGCTCCATCGCGGAGGGCGGCTACGGCGATCACTGCGGGGTCGGCGACCCCAGCTTCGCGGGGTGGCTGTGTCGACCGGATCTGGTGTGTACCCAGGTCGATGAAGCGATCGTCGGTCAGTGTCTGCCGCGTCGCACCGGCAGCGCTGGCGACCCCTGTGAGACCGGCACATTGACCCGCCAAGCGAACCCCGTCCGCGACCGCATCGCGGAGCGAACCCGCGCGCGTTGCGGGCCGAATGCCGTGTGTAACCGGGGCGCCGTCGGCTTCCCTGCTGGCATGTGCACCGAAAGCTGCGCGGACCTGTCGCAGGGCGCGCGCTGCGGAGCAATTGCAGTCCTCGACCCCTTCAACGCATGCCTGGCGCGCAAGGAGGCGTTCGCTACGTGCCTTGGCCGGCACAGCACGCCAGCCGGACTGCGCGCCTGCGACGCCGACGACAACTGTCGCGACGACTACGTCTGCGCTGCGCTCCAGGGTGGCGGAGTGTGCATCCCACCTTATTTCTTGTTTCAGCTGCGCGTCGATGGTCACGAGTGAGCGTCGACACTTGCTCCTGCCAAAGCCTGCTCGAGCGTCGAGAGCAGCGCGCCGCTCAGTGAGCGCTGACGGCCTTCGGCAGAATAGCGGCTGCCGGGCCCTCGTACGGTGGAGCGAGCAACCCGCGCGAGAGCTCCGCGAACGTTCGCGCGAGACCAGAAATGTCGGGCTTGCCACCGGGCAGCGCCGTAGCAATGAACCACTGGTCGAAAGCCGTGGAATGCGCACGAGCCAGCTCCACGAGCAGGGCGAACGGCACATCACAGCGCACCGCGCGGAGCTCCTGGCCGAGCGTCACCAGGTCCGCATAGTATCGTTCTACCCGCTCGTGCAGCTCCTTCGACGAAGGCACGTCTAGTGCGGGGCCTTCCCTCGCGAAACATCGAATCAGCGCGGCAGAGGTCGGGTCGTCCCGCATCAGCTCCATGCCGCGACGCGACATGGCCTCCACGAAGTCCCAGTAGCTCGCGGCGCTCCTGGGCCTTGGCAGATCCGTCAAGCCATCGAAGAACGCGCAGTAGCGCGTGGTCACGACCGTGAGGAAGAGGTCCTGCTTGTCGGCGAAGTAGTAGTACGCCGAGCCCTTACCGAGCCCCGCGCGCGCCAACAGGCGGTTGTACGACGTCCCACGGAAGCCGTTCCTGCCGAACTCCTCGGCAGCGATCAGCAGAATCTCGCGCTGGCGCTCGGGCGACAGCCGTTCGAACATGCGTTTAGCCACGCCGCCAGCCTTCGGTGCTTTCACGTTCTGACGTACATCCACCCGAAGCGATGTCGCCAGGCGATGGGCTAGTGTGCGAAGCCGCGCTTCGGCTCACTAGCCATTCCCTGGTCGCTGTCTCGAGTCTGCTACCAAGGAGTGTGTCTGGCAGCAAACCAGCGCTACTGTTGGGTCGCCACCGGCTTGGGGCCGATCCAGCGCTTAGCGCGGCTGAACGGCACCGCAACGGCTTCTTCCGGCGACACCGTGGACTTATCGTTCTTGATGTTCTTGGTCAGCGTGACCATGAACAGAGCCGAGCTGCCCTGGTGGCCGATGTTGACCGACCAGCCCAGGAACATCGCCCACAGGCGGAACCAGCGGCGGCCGTACTTGGCGACGACCGCTTCCTCGTTGGCGAGCCAGTTGTCGTACCACTTGTGGATCGTCACGCCGTAGTGGGTTCCGGTATTTTCTACGCGGTGAACCTCGAACCCGGCACGCTCGGCTTGTGAGACGACGAAGCCCAGCGGGCAGCTGGCGTCGGCGCCGGGAAACACGTACTTGGCCATGAACAGGCCCCACACGAGGTCCTCGTACTGCCAAGCGCGGCGGAGGCCGGCAATTTGCAGGTAAAAGACGCCGTCGTCCTTCAGCAGCCCCTTCACCTGGAGCAGGAACTTCTGAAAGTTCTTGATGCCGACGTGCTCGGCCATTTCCACGCACGTGATCTTGTCGTACTGGCCGGCACCGACATTGCGGTAATCGTCGACGATGACCCGCACGCGGTCAGCCACGCCGGCC
>DASQDA010000431.1:0-9410 GCA_035634435.1 Polyangiaceae bacterium | reverse complement strand
GGTATCGGCGTTCTGTTCCGGGTTACCTTCCAGATTCCGAACGACCCTCGAGCGCACTTGTTCAAGTACTCGGCCTGGAACGCTCCGGACACCAAGCAGGCGCTGGAAGGCGCCTCGTTCGAGGCCATCTACGACCAAATGGCCAGCCGAGCTTTCAAGAAGCTCCCGCAGAAGTATCTTGCCGAGCTCCTTCCGGGCCTGGCGAACTAGTTAGCAGCGCTCAACGGCCAAGAGCGGCCACCAGCGCGGACAGGCGCGAAGCGCGCGCGCTCCGGACGGCCCAGCGCAAGGTCGCGAGCACGGTGGCGGAGGCGGCCGGCTTGGGAAGTACGTGGTCGACAAGGTGCGACTCGGCCATCTCCGGCTGGGACGAATGCAGAATGCGCACCGTATCAGGCCGAGACCGGCGGAGCTGGACGAGCAGGGCCAGACCATTCAGGCCGGGCATGTCGAGGTCCGTGAGCACCACGTCGATGGCTTCTTCCTGAACGACGGCCAGAGCCTCGGCGCCATCGTGAGCGCTGCGAACGTCCCAGCTTGGCTCAGCCGCAACGAGCATTCGACGCAGGCTGCTCAGCACCACCTGATCGTCATCGACCAGCAGGATACGGGGTCGGCGCGTCACTCGTTGCGAATGAAAGGGGGAGGTCACGAGCCAGCATGCTGCAAGTGGCGGTCCATGCTGCGCACCGGCTCTGGAGGCTGCTCCACTCCCGCTCCTCGCATCGGCGCCGCCAGGACGGTCGCCCAAGCACGCCCTGCTGCGCCGGCGTGCTCGGGCGCTTGGCGGGCGCATTCGCGAAGCGTCCGCGGACCCCGCCGGGCCACACGCCGAGCCGCTTCGGGGCGCGTCTCTGCCCGAAACCCGAGCAAATGCGCGGCCAACGGTTGCCGCCTTCGCGCTACTGGACTACTTCGCTGGGCCGCCGGCGTTCTTGCCCCCCGGCGAGTGAGGCTCCCAGCATGGCTCTGTTTGAAGGTCCCAAGGTAGGTGACGCGATCACCATGTCCTCCTCTCAGCTCGTGGTGCCGGATCACCCGATCATACCGTTCATCGAGGGTGACGGCACCGGGCCCGATAT
Organism: Polyangiaceae bacterium; assembly: GCA_035634435.1. Taxonomy (GTDB): domain Bacteria; phylum Myxococcota_A; class Polyangia; order Polyangiales; family Polyangiaceae; genus PMG-095. Next base: position 8,328 of record DASQDA010000431.1, on the reverse strand, counting down.
CTGGAGGGCGTCGCAGGCCATGTTGGATGCTGCAGTGCAGAAGGCGTACGGCGGCAAGCGCAAGCTTGCCTGGTACGAGGTGTACGCGGGCGAGAAAGCCAAGAAGCAATTCGACAGCTGGCTGCCGGACGAGACCGTCGAGGCGTACCGCAAGTACCTGGTCGGCATCAAAGGGCCCCTGACCACGCCGGTCGGCAAGGGCATTCGCTCGCTCAATGTCGCACTGCGCCAGCAGCTCGATCTTTACGTCTGCCTGCGACCCGTGCGCTGGTTCACCAACGTCCCAAGCCCGGTCAAGCGCCCCGGCGACGTCAACATGGTGATCTTCCGCGAGAACACGGAAGACATCTATGCGGGCGTCGAATGGGCGGCCGGCAGCCCCGAGGTGAAGAAGGTCATCGCGTTCCTGCAGAACGAGATGGGCGTGAAGAAGATTCGTTTCCCGGACAGCTCGGGCATCGGCATCAAGCCGGTCTCCCGGGAGGGTACCGAGCGCCTGGTGCGCGCTTCCATCCGCTATGCGCTGGCAAACGGCCGCAAGAGCGTGAACCTGGTGCACAAGGGCAACATCATGAAGTTCACCGAAGGCGCGTTCCGCGACTGGGGCTACGAGCTCGCGACACGCGAGTTTCGCTCCCAGGTGGTGACCGATCGCGAGGCCTGGATCCTGGGTAACTTCGAGGAGAACCCGTCGCTCTCGAGCACCGAAAACGCCAAGCTCGTGGAGCCCGGCTACGACATGGCCCCGCTCGAGACGCAGGCAGAGCTACGTCAGGAAGTCGAGGCAGCGCTCGCGCTGCAGGCGACTCACGGCAATGGCAAGTGGAAGAAGCTGCTCCGCATCAAGGACTCGATTGCGGACATCACGTTGCAGCAGGTGCTGACGCGGCCCAAGGAGTTCGAGGTGATCGCCACCATGAACCTGAACGGTGACTACTTGAGCGACGCGCTGGCTGCTCAGGTGGGCGGCATCGGCATCGCGCCCGGCGGCAACATCAACTACGACACGGGTCACGCGGTGTTCGAAGCAACGCACGGCACGGCGCCCAAGTACGCAAACTTGGACCGCGTGAACCCCGGCTCCGTGACGCTCAGCGGCGAGATGATGCTGCGCCACCTGGGCTGGAACGAGGCCGCCGACCTCATCATCAAGGGCATCGATGGCGCCATCGGCGCCAAGACCGTCACCTACGACTTCGCGCGCCTGATGGAAGGCGCCAAGGAAGTGAAGTGCTCGGAGTTCGGGCGCGCCGTCATCGACCACATGTGAGCAGCGCACCGCCACGAAACCTACGAGTGTGAGACGCACGCGTTCTGCGAGGAAGAAACATGGCTAGAAAGAAGATCGGGCTGATTGGGGCTGGCAACATCGGAGGCGAGCTCGCGAATCTGGCGGTCACGCGCCAGCTAGGTGATGTCGTGCTGTTCGACATTCCTGCGAAGGAGAACTTTGCAAAGGGCAAGGCGCTGGACCTCGAACAGGCCACCTCGCTCACCGGCGCTGACGGACGCGTCGTCGGCACCAGCAAGTGGGAAGACATGGCCGGCAGCGATGTCTTGATCATCACCGCGGGTATCCCGCGCAAGCCGGGCCAATCGCGCGACGATCTCGTCGCGACCAACTTGCCCATCATTCGTGACGTGGCTGACCGCGCCAAGCACCACTGCCCCGACGCGTTCGTGATCGTCATCTCGAACCCGCTCGATGCCATGGTCTACGAGTTCAAGCGCCGAACCGGCGCTCCCCGCGAGAAGGTGGTGGGCATGGCGGGCGTGCTGGACAGCGCACGGCTGTCGCTGTTTCTCGCGCGCGAGGCCAATGCGAGCATCAAGGACGTGCGCGCGATGGTGCTCGGTGGCCACGGCGACGATATGGTGCCGGCGCTCGGTTATTGCACGATCAACGGCGTGCCCGTGCGGCAGCTGCTCTCCGACGACGCGCTCGCCAAGATCGTCGATCGCACGCGCAAGGGCGGCGGCGAAATCGTCGGTCTGATGGGCACCAGCGCCTACTACGCGCCCGCTGCAGCTGCCATCGTCATGGCCGAGGCTTACCTGGGAGATCAGAAGCGACTCTTGCCCTGCGCGGCCTACCTGGACGGCGAGTACGGCTACCGCGACCTCTACATGGGTGTACCGGTGGTGATCGGCGCCGGCGGCGCCGAAAAGATCGTGGACATCGAGCTGAGCCCCGACGAGCGCGCCATGCTGGCCAAGAGCGCCGAGAGCGTTCAAAAGGTCGTCGACGTCGTCAAAGCCTCGACCTGAGCGCTCGAATACTCTCGCCTAGCCTCCCTCTCCGACCGAACCAAACCGAACCGAACAGCGGGTTTTGAGAACATGAAAATCCACGAGTATCAGGGCAAGCAGATCTTCGCCCGTTACGGTATCCCCGTGCCCAAGGGCTACCCGTGCTTCACTGCCGCAGAAGCCGAGAGCGCCGCGCAGAAGCTCATCGAAGAAACGCAGAGCCCGGTGGTCGTGGTGAAGGCGCAAGTTCACGCCGGCGGCCGCGGCAAAGGTGGCGGCGTCAAGGTCGTCAAGGGCGGCCCCGCAGAAGTCCGCAAGGTTGCCGAGCAGCTGCTCGGCATGCAGCTCGTCACACACCAGACCGGACCCGAGGGTCAGCGGGTGCGGCGGCTGTATGTCGAGCAGGGGCTGGATATCGCACGCGAGCTGTATCTCGGTCTGGTAGTGGACCGCGAGAAGCGCCGCGTGGTGCTGATGGCCTCCACCGAAGGCGGCGTCGAGATCGAAAAGGTCGCGGAGGAGTCCCCCGAGAAGATCCTCACCGAGCACATCGACCCCGTGACAGGGCTCGGCGGCTACCAGGCGCGCAAGCTCGCCTTCGGTCTGGGCATCGCCAAGGGAAGCCCTACCCCCAAGGAGACGTTGGCCGAGTTCGGCAGCGTCGTCACGAAGCTGTGCGACCTGTTCGACAAGGAGGACTGCTCACTCTGCGAGGTGAATCCGCTGATCGTCACGAAACAAGGTCGTATCGTCGCGCTTGATTCCAAGGTCACCTTCGACGACAACGCTGCTGCGCGACACAAGGCGTGGAACGAGCTGATGGATCGCGACGAAGAGGATCCAGTGGAGCTCGAAGCGCGGGAAGCAGGCCTCAGCTACGTCTCTCTCGACGGTGACATCGGCTGCCTGGTCAACGGTGCCGGGCTGGCGATGGCAACGATGGACATCATCAAACATCACGGCGGCAGCCCCGCAAACTTCCTGGACGTGGGCGGCGGGGCCACCAAGGACCAGGTGACGCACGCTTTCAAGATGATCCTGTCGAGCCCCAAGGTGAAGGGCATCTTCGTGAACATATTTGGCGGCATCATGCGCTGCGACGTGATCGCCGACGGCGTGGTCGCCGCGACCCGCGAGCTTGGCCTCACCGTTCCGCTGGTCGTGCGCCTGGAAGGCACCAACGTCGAACAGGGCAAGAAGATCCTGAACGAAAGCGGTCTTGCCATCCAAGCAGCCGACGGCATGGCCGACGGCGCCAAGAAGATCGTCAACGCGGTTCGCTCGCATGCCTGACCGCTCGGCGACCCGACGCTCACACCCCGGCGACAGCACGCACGATCGAAGGACGAAGCAATGACGATTTTGGTTGGGAAGCACACGCGCCTCGTTATTCAAGGCATCACCGGCTCCGCAGGCTCGTTTCACGCCAAGCAGTGCATCGCGTACGGCACGCAGGTGGTCGCCGGCTGCACGCCGGGCCGCGGCGGTGAGAGCTTCAAGGCGGAAGGCCCAGGCGGCAAGGCGGTCGAGGTCCCGGTGTTCGATACGATGGAGGAAGCCGTCAAAGCGACCGGCGCCGACACGTCCTGCATCTTCGTTCCCGCCTTGGGTGCCGCTGATTCGATCCTGGAAGCCGCCGACGCGGGTTGCGAGCTGGTGGTGTGCATCACGGAGGGCATTCCGGTGATGGACATGGTGCGCGTGCGACGCGCTCTCGAAGGCCGCTCGGTTCGGCTGATTGGCCCCAACTGTCCCGGAATCATCACTCCCGGGGAATGCAAGATCGGCATCATGCCGGGCGCCATTCACAAGGCGGGGCGCATCGGGGTGATCTCGCGCTCGGGGACGCTCACCTACGAGGCGGTCGGGCAGCTCACCGCCCTCGGGCTGGGACAATCGACCTGCATTGGCATCGGCGGCGACCCCGTCGGCGGCATGGACTTCATCGACGCGCTCAAGCTCTTCAACGAAGATGCGGGCACCGAGGCGGTGATGATGATGGGGGAAATTGGCGGAAACGCCGAGGAACGCGCGGCCGCGTTCGTGCAGCAGCACATGAAAAAGCCCGTGGCTGCCTTCATTGCGGGCACCACCGCCCCCGAGGGAAAGCGCATGGGACACGCAGGCGCCATTATTTCTGGCGGCAAAGGCACGGCCAAGGACAAGATCGCGGCGCTCGAAGCGGCGGGCGTTCGCGTCGCGCCCTCGCCTGCCGAAATGGGCACCACGCTGCAGAGTGTTCTGCGCCGCTGACCCGCGCGGCGCCGTCGAACGCCTGGCTCGAGGCGGCGCTCCGCGAATCCGGTTTGGATGGGAAGGCTAAAGCTGGTATAGCCGCGCTCGAAAACCCATGGCCACCCAGCGAACCCTGTGCATCATCAAGCCGGACGCCGTCGAAGCGGGCAAGGCAGGCGAGATACTGCAGCGCGTGCTCGACGAGCGCTTCCGTGTCCTGGCGCTCCGTCAGATCGAGTTGAGCCTGGCACAAGCGGAGGGCTTCTATGCCGTGCACCGCGGCCGCGGCTTCTTCGCCGAGCTCTGTGAGTTCATGTCGCGCGGCCCTGTCGTCGTCATCGCTCTCGAGCGCGAGAACGCGGTGCAACACTGGCGCGAGGTGATCGGTGCCACCGATCCGGCCAAGGCCACCGAAGGCACGATCCGCAAGAAGTACGGCAGTAGCCTGGGTGAGAACGCCGTTCATGGGTCGGACTCCGAGCAGAATGGCGCGCTCGAGTGCTCGTACTTCTTCTCGGGCATGGACTTGCTCTGAATCCAGCAGCAGCGGATGTGCTGCTGCGTCCGACGCGACTCGTCGTCGAGCGGTTGAAAGGCATGCTAGCGTCCAGCTCTCAAGGGAATGGACAGCGAGCGCCCACCGTCATCACGGGCGGCTCACGCGGGCTCGAGTGCATCGATCGCGCGTGGAGCACTCCGTGAAGCACTGGGAGCTCTGCGCAATCTGGCAGAGCTGCTGCATTCCGTTCGCGTAGCTCCCAAGGCACTCTCGCTCGTGCTCCCCGGCGTGCTGGAGGCGTGTGCGCCGATGCGGAGCGCCGTCACGACGCTGCTCGAAGCCTTGCCGTTGACGGCCGACACGGTCGCGGCGCGCGCCGAGCTCAGCGATTTTTTCGCGCTTCGTATCACCGAGCTCGCCCTTGCCCTCGAGGCCGCTGCAGCCCGCCCGATGAACGCCCGCAGCCGACTGGCGCTCGAGCACGTGGTGGCACGCTGCGCCTTCGAGCTCGAAGCAGCTCGCGACCTCCTCCAGCTTCTGGATGACGCCGTCTGCGAGCGCAGCGTACGGCTCGACCCGCGCGAGCTGGTGCGCGAGGCCTTCAGCGACCCGCCGACCTCACGGGCGGAGGGCCGCGCCGTGGTGTCGGCCATGCTCTCGAGCTGTCAGTCCGGGCGCGAGATCGACATCAACCCGCGTGTCGCCATGACGCTCATCGCCCTCGGGGTCGAGCTGGTTGGGGGCTCCGCAGCGGGCGAGGCGCCACACGTCACGATCTCGAGCGACGCCCAGGGCACCTGCATCGTGCGCATCCGCCGCAAGGCTCTGGCGACGGGGGAGCCTTTGGTGCTGACCAGCCGCGGGATCCTGCCACCGACCCTACCCTGCCTGTACGCAGCCGCGCGTCTGACGGGGGGTTGTCTCGAGTGGAGTGGCTCACCGCGCGACTTCTCCCTCAGCTACCCGCTGGTTGGCGCGACGCAGGCGGGTTAGCCCCATTCAGCGCGGCGCCGAGCGCAGAGCTTGCCCCGGCGCGCGCTCCCTCGTAAAGCGCGAGCATGAGCCACACGGAGCTTCAGCAAGCCATGGAGGCGGCGTACGCCGACCGCAGTCAGCTCTCGCAGCCCGCCGTGCAGACGGCTGTGCATGAGGTGATCCGTTTGCTCGATGCTGGCGAGCTGCGGGTGGCCACGCAGGACGGCCCGGGGAGCTGGACGACTCACGCCTGGATCAAGCAAGCAGTGTTGCTGTATTTCGCCGTGACGGAGATGCAAACGCTCAGCGTGGGCCCCTTCGAGTTCTACGACAAAATCCCGCTCAAGCGCGACCTGCAGAAGGCGGGCGTGCGCGTGGTCCCGCCAGGAACCATTCGCTATGGCGCTCACGTCGAGCGCGGAGCGATCGTGATGCCAGGGTACGTCAATATTGGAGCTCGCGTGGGTGCCGGCACCATGGTGGACACGTGGGCAACGGTCGGCTCGTGCGCGCAAATCGGCAAGGATTGCCATCTATCCGGCGGTGTGGGGATCGGGGGCGTGTTGGAGCCTCCGGGAGCGCAACCCGTCATCGTCGAAGACGGCTGCTTCATCGGCTCTCGCGCAATCGTCGTCGAGGGTGTGATCGTCGAGCACGAGGCGGTGGTTGGTGCTGGCGTGGCGTTGACCGCCTCGACCCCCATCATCGACGTCACTGGCCCGAGCCCGGTGGAGTACCGCGGGCGAGTGCCCGCGCGCAGCGTCGTGATCCCCGGCATGCGCAGCAAGGAATTTCCTGCCGGAACGTTCCAGGTCGGCTGCGCGCTCATCATTGGTCAGCGCAAGGAGAGCACCGATCGTAAGACCAGCCTCAACTCGGCGTTGCGCGAGTTCGCCGTAGCCGGCTGATCGAGCGCGCCATGGACCTCGCAAGCACGTTGCTCTGGCTGTGCCGTACGCCCTCGCCCATCGGTGAAGAGCGCGAGCTGTGTGACGCGGTTGCACTGCGCGTGGCGCAGGCGGCGCCCCTGGCCACGATCCGGCGCTATGGCGACTCGATCGTCGTCGCGCTGACTCGCGGTCGGAGCGGGCCACACGTCGCGCTGGCGGGGCACCTGGACGTGGTGCGGACGGAGCACGATGGGCCGCCGCGCATCGAGGGCGAGCGCTTGTATGCGCCGGGGGCAGCGGACATGAAAAGTGGGCTTTGCCTGTTGCTCGACCTCATCGAGGAGCCGCCCGCAGCCGCCGTGAACCTGACGCTGGTCTTTTATGCGCGCGAGGAAGGACCCTACGCCGAAAACGAGCTCGGAGTGGTGCTCGAGCAGGACCCCGAGCTCTGCCGAGCCGACGTCGCGATTGCGCTGGAGCCCAGTGACAACAAGCTGCAGCTCGGCTGCGGCGGGTCCCTGCATGCCGCGGTGACCTTCCACGGTCGAACGGCGCACAGCGCTCGTCCGTGGCAAGGTGACAACGCGATTCACAAGTCGGCCTCCCTGCTGGCTCGCCTGGCAGCCTTGGCTCCCTCGACGGATCGAGTGGACGGCCTGGTGTGGCAAGAGGTGACGTCGGCGACACTCGCGAGCGGCGGGCGCGCGCGGAACATCATTCCAGACAGGTTCGAGCTCAATGTGAATCATAGGTTCGGGCCGAGCACGAGCTTGCAGCAGGCCGAAGCCACTGTGAGCGCTCTGATCGACGGGCAGGCGGAGATAACCTTCGTCGACCGGTCGCCTGCCGCTCCGCCACGGCGCAACCACCCGCTCATCCGGGCGCTCGCTGATAGCGGCGTGCTCGCGGTCGAGCCGAAGCAAGCGTGGACCGACGTCGCGCGCTTTGCCGCGCTGGACATCGCCGCGGCGAACTTCGGGCCAGGAGTGCAGGCGCAAGCGCATCAGCGAAACGAATGGACGTCCTTGCCGCAGCTGACCGAGGGCCGCGCCATTCTGCGGCGCTGGTTGTCGGCCGTGGGAGGGACAGCGTGAATACCCGTTGGCGCGCGCTTCTTCTGCTGCTGGCGCTGAGCGCCTGCAACGAGCGTTCGAGCCCAGGCCAGCAGCGCGCCGACGCCCTCGTGGGGCAGGCGCCAGCACCGAGCAGTAGCGTCTACACGCGGGCGGGCGTGCAGCGTGTGTTCGATGATATCCGCAGCCGCGCAGGCGCTGATGCCTCCTTGCTCGAGCTCGAGCTCTTGCCCGAACGTGCCACGGTACAAGTGCAGCCAAGCGGGCGTGCGGGACACGTGGAGCAATACGAGTGGCGTCAGGACGGCGTGCAGGGACCGGTCGCCGTCGAGCTGCGCGGCAAGGGCAAGCTCGAGCAAAATCTGTTTCCGCTGTCTGCGCTCGACCTGAGCGGGATTGCCGAGCT
>DASQDA010000430.1:0-5215 GCA_035634435.1 Polyangiaceae bacterium | reverse complement strand
ATACGACGGGTTCGAACTGGAACTGGTCCCGCGACCACGGCGCTCCAGCGCTGAATTTAGCGACGATTTCCAGTGCCGGCAGAGCTTCGTACGCAATTACCAGTGAGCCGCCGCTCAACCACCAAGCTCGGGTGTGACTCTGGCGAGCGCTCGTTTGCGAGCCGCTGGCGACGAGCGCTCCTCCCGCGAGCAAGCCGCAAGGTCGCAGGGAAAGCGACGTTACGCGGAAGTCGAACGGACAGACTTCCAGGGTCACGACCGTGCTCACAAAGCTGGCGGTGCCGCCGGTCACGACGAACCCGTCGCGCTGGGTCCTCACCACGCTGAGGCGGAGAGCAGGCCGAAACAGCGGGCCTGGCGCCCATTCGAAGCTCGTGAAGAGGCCCACACCCGGCATCCAGCGCGGTGCAACACCGACGTTGGCCTCGCCGCTGAGCCCGATTCCGAAGGTGAAAGGAATTGCGATGCTGCTGGATCGATTGCTGCCCGAAGGGCCGCGGGCGCTGGCCGCCGGCACGAGCCGCTCAGGCTCGGCAACGGGACCTTTGGCACGCTGGCGAGCTGGGCCGAGCTTGCGCGGACCCTTGGAGCCAGCGGGTGCTTTCGTCAGCGCAGCGTCACGCGGCGCGTCGGGCGATGTGTCGGAGCTCGAAGGCTGCGGCTCGAGGGGTTCCCGTTTCGAGGCGGCGTCGTGCTCTGAGACACGTTTGTCGCCGCTCGAGCCGGGCAAGGCTTGGTCCAGCTGCGACGAGCGCGACGAGGGGTCGAGGCTCACGGCCGCGATGAGCGCCAATGCATCGAGAGCGTCCTCGCAATTCTCCGCCCGAACGCGGCGCGAAGAGCTGGCACCGGAGCTCTGCTGCACGATGAGCGTGGCGATGAACGCGCCGCGGCGCCTGCGTTCGATGCGCGCAATCACGCGGCGGGCCTTTTCCGACGCTGCAAAGACGATGCGCTCGGAGCGCAGACGGATGCGTCGCTCGAGGTCTGTCGTGCTGCCGCAGAGCCGAGGACCGGTGAGCTCGAGACTCGCAAATACGGAGCCTTCTTGCGGCTGGGCTGCGGCTTGCGCTGAGTGCTGTGGGGCCGGGGCTCGGCCGGAGGTGGATTGGGCGGCCGCCGATCCACAAGTCAGCAAGGAACAGAGCAGCCATGAGCGCAACGCCCATTGCGGTGAGCGTCTGACACGCCCGACGCGCCGGCCGAAGCCGGGCCCGGAATGCTTCCGCTCGGCGTGACCCCCAGCGCTACCGAGGGGCGTTTCGTGTCGAAAGATTCGCTCGCGCCCAGAAGCCGCCATGGAAACCGAGTGCACGAAAGCTGCAACGGGTTCCCTTGGGTCTAACATACTGCCTGTTGGCGGCGCTTCCGCTTGCATCACGCCGAGCCCAGCCGGGTGGAACTGAACTGAACTGAACTGAGACCAGACGAGCGAGCCGGTCGCGGTCGCTCAAAGTGCGCGCTACGTTCTCGAGAGCTCGGCCTCAGCGCAGGGCAGCTGCGGCGGAGCCGGCGCGCCTGCACTGAATACTACGGTTCGTCATCGTCTGGAAACGATTGCACGAGCTTCGCGCCTGCGCGCTCGTTGCGGTTGGCACGAAAAGGGCAAAGTGCGCGCTCTTTTTTATAGCGCCAATAGTACGCGCATCTCTCTGCTACCCGTCGCGGCTCGCGCTTTACCCCTTCACAGAAGGGTCAATTCGAGTTATTGAAAACGTTCGTGTCGAAGGCTAAATAAATGCAGGCCGTCAAAGGAATGGTTCAGGTCGCAGGGACCACCTACCGTATCGTTCGAGTGGGCCAGGGCCTGTACGATATCGTTCGCATTCTCGATGATGCTCGTGTCGGATCCTTCAGAAGCTCCCCTCGTATCGAGGTCACGAGTTATGGCATGGAGCTCGGGATGATGCGTGAGATCGCGCGTGCAGCCATTCAGGGCGCCAAGACCAGCTGGGTGGGTCGTCTAGCGCTACCGTGACCAGCCCCAGGTGGGCTTCAGGGCCGCCAGTGCAGGTTCAGCCTTCCGATGCTTCAGCGCAGACTCCGCAGCGCGCCCCTGCGTTCTACAAGCGACGCCGCAAGCGCGACAATGAGATAGGGCAGCTGTTGCTGCGCAAGGGAGTCATTACTCCCGAGCAGCTGCGCCAAGCCCTACGCATACAGGTCGAGAGCGGCGGCCACGTGGGTGCCATCTTGCGCCGCATGGGCGCTTGCGATCAGCGCGCCATCGCCGAGGCGCTCATCGAACAGGTGCGGCTGGCGAGGGACAAGGGCAAGTCGCGGAGTCTGGCGCGTCGTGCGCGCGACAACCCAGCGATCATCGGGCTAAACGTCCGCTGCCGCCCCCGGCTGGTGGTGGCGCTCATGGCCGCCGGTGATGCCGCCTGTTTGGCTCTCGCGACCGCCTTCCTGTGGATGGTGGTGTCGGACGACGCCCTGACCCTGCCGCAGCGTTATGGTGTGGCCGGGGTGGTGCCCTTGTGCATGGGCGCATTCGCCGCGCTGCAGCTCTACTCGGTGACGCCGCCCAGCCCGCCCGAAGAAATTCGTAGCGTCACCGTTGCGGCATCGTTGGTTTACGTCGGGTCGTGGACGGTGGCCGTGCTCACGCGGGAAGGCCCCTTCGGTGCCATCTCGCATGGCGCCTGGCTGCTCGGTTGGCTGATATCGGTCGTGTTGGTCCCCATCGGTCGTGGCTTGTTTCGGTCCACCTGCTCCAAGAAGGAGTGGTGGGGTCAGCCCGTCGTGGTGCTCGGCGCCGGCAAGGTGGGGCGTGCCGTGGTCAGCACGCTGCAAAGTCGCCCGCAGCTCGGGTTGAAGCCCGTTGCCATTCTCGACGACGATCCACGTAAACAGGGCACCATCCGTGTGGCATGGGGTGAGGACGACATCGTCATCGAGCCGGTGCGTCTCGAGGAAGACGACGTCGAGGAGATGGGGACGCCTTCGACGCGCATGGCTCTCGAGCAGTTCTCCGAGGTGGAGGGTGTGCCGGTGGTTGGCGGGCTCGAGCTCGGCCCCGTGTTGTCGCAGCGACTGGGCATTCGCTCGGCCGTGATCGCCATGCCGAAGATGGATGCGGCGGCCGTGCTGAGTGTCATCGAACGCCACGCGGACGGCTACACCAACGTGCTCGTCATCCCTGACCTTTTCAACCTGGCGCACTTCGGTGCGCCCACCAAGTACCTCGGCGGTGTCCTAGGTATCGAGGTGCAACGACAGCTGCTGCTGCGCGGGCCGCGCGTCGCCAAGCGTGCGCTGGATCTGGCGCTAACGACCCTAGGGGGGATCTTGGTGTTGCCGATCCTCCTGGTGCTCTCGCTGATCATCAAGTTCGACTCGCGCGGGCCGGTGTTCTATCCGCAGAAGCGCCTCGGCCAAGACGGCGTGCGCTTCCTCGCGCTGAAGTTCCGGACCATGTACACCGATGCGGATCGGCGCCTCAAAGAGCTGATGGAGCGTGATCCCAAGCTGCGCGCCGAGTACGAGGAATTTCACAAGCTCACCAATGATCCGCGTGTGACGCGTATCGGACGCTTCCTGCGCAAGTACAGCTTGGACGAGCTTCCGCAGCTCTGGAACGTGATCGTGGGGGAGATGAGCCTGGTCGGACCCCGGCCTTACCTCGAGAGCGAGATCCCCGAGATGGACCAGAAGGAGTCCATCATCTTGCGGGTGAAGCCCGGGATCACTGGCATCTGGCAGGTGACGTGGCGCAACTCTTCCACCTTCGAGCAGCGCGTTCAGCTGGACGTGGAGTACGTGCGCAGCTGGTCACCGTGGCTCGACTTGTACGTCCTCGCGCGCACGGTGCCGGTCGTTCTCGGCGGCACCGGCTCCTGATCGCCTCGATGTCGGCGCGGCACGAGGAGACGCGTCACCGCGCGGCCAGCACGGTCGAGTAGCGCTTCTCGGCGAAGAGTCCCGAGGCTTCGGCCAGCGGCGGCGAGCTGGTTTTCGGATACACCACGATGACGCCATCCACCAGGTCCTGCACGGCTCGGCAGGCCGCCTTCTCGGATGTGAGCGGAGCGTTCACCACGATGAAGTCGTAGTGCTCCCGCAAGTCACGTATTGCCTGAGCGAATTGCGGCGAGCGGATGAGCTCGGGAGCTCGCATGACGCCTTCCGCAAGCACGTGCAGCGCGGGCGAGCATTCGACCACGTTCCAGGGGCCACTCGAACCCTCGAGAGCTCGCGTCTGGAGTTGCTCCGAGAACCCGCAAAAGAGCGGCACCTCGAGGTGCATCCAGCGCTGGACAGCGGGACGCTGGAAGTTCGCCTCTACGAGCAAGATGCGCGGGTGACCGGTATCGGCCAGCCCTAGGGCAAGCTCGGAGGCCACCCGTGAGGTCTCCTCACTGCTTCCGGGGACGCCCGAGATGGCGATCACGAAGCACTGCTGAACAGCCAGCGGATAAAGCTCGTCGCAGAGCGAACGGTGCGTGTCGGGCAGGAGCGACGGCTCTGGCTGCCAACCCGCGGGTACCCGGTGCGTCGTCACCACCGTGCGTGGAATGGGCGTCGCGGGCGGGGGAGGCGCGCTGCTGCTCTCCGAGGGCGAGGCCACAGGATCACTGCTTGACGGCAATGGGGGCGCCGCTTGGGGCGGCGACGAGCTTGGCGCCGAGGACAGGCGCTCACCAGCAGGCGGACTGCTCACGTAGCTGTAGCCGCCCGAAGGCGTCGCACGCGAGAGCGTTGCTGCGGGTGGCGGTGCCGTCGGTACGGCTCGCCCAGGAAGGACCGGCGTGATGGGGGAGCCCAGCATCTGCGTGGAGCGACCGGCGGAGAACCGGCCGGGCACGACTGCCTTCTCTGCGGCAGGCTTCGGCTCCGCCTCGTTCGGCTCGTCAATCGGGGCATTGACCTCCACCAGCTCCAGCCGCCGCTGGGACGGCGTGCGTGCCGGCTTGAGAGCAAGCTGTGCCAGGTTCGACGCCGACTCTCCCGGCGGATCGGACAGCTCGTTCGAGAGCTTTAGCGCCCAATCCGCCGAGGCCGGATCCGAGCTGCTGCGGGCGGGCTCGCTCGGCGGCTGAGAACGGGGAGCTCGCTCGGTGTCCTCGAGCTCGAGGCTCGAATGGGTCGCCTTCGGATCCAGACCGGCAGCCGCCAGCATCGGGCCCGAGCTCGGCAACTCGGAAGCTTCGGGCGGCGCACGTCGCACTGTCGGGGAAGAGCGCGGCAAGCTCCGACGCGTGCCCGGCCGGCT
>DASQDA010000429.1:0-3198 GCA_035634435.1 Polyangiaceae bacterium | reverse complement strand
TAAGCGCTGACAATCATTAAGCAATCTAAGAACACCTAGGAAGCCGGAGGTTCGGCACTGCGCAAAAGCATCCGGACTTCCGTGTCATAGGGTAGGCCCTTCTACGACGAGCACTCACAGATTGCAATTGGGTGACGATGCGCCGCGCCAAACGTGACGCTTCCCGCGCAGAAAGCCGTTGGCCAGCCGACCAAGTGGCGAGTCTGCGGTGTTTTCGCCATAATTCGCCTGCAAGTCAGCCATATGTTCGAGCAGGGACTGTCCGCGAGAGTACCAATTCTCGCCGGCCGCCCCTGCTTCCCTCTGGATCGGCCGGACGGCTGGGAGAGCGCCGCTCGTGCGCGCCGCGCCATAGAGTTATCCCCGGACCTCCCTCGATGCGCCGCTCCAGACGGCCGGTTCTGTGAGCTCGTCGGTATCTCCGACGTCTGCCGCGCCGCGCCTTCTCGGCTTGAGACCGCCGTCCCGATCTGGAGCGAGCCACGCGCCGCCCACTGGCGGATATGTGCCAGGGCGAGACACGCCAGCCGGCAAGCTGTTGAATTGCCGCCCATTTCCAAGTGGCACAGGCCTGGCAATGGGAAGGCACATGGGCAAACGGCGCGCAGAGCAAGCAGCAGCGGGACTCACATCGAACGGCATTCTTCTCGTCAACGTGCTGGGACTGCTCGACGCTGCTCAGATCGGGAGAATTCGAGCGCAGCTTCCGAAGAAGCTGCTTGGCGCCGACTGGTTCATCGGAGTGGCCGTCAGCCGCGGCGCTGAAGACCAAGTCTTGGCGCGCATCGACGACGCTGCTGCGGAGGCAGTCGCCAAGCTCGGCAGCACCGCGCGCGGCACGGTCCGGGCGAGACGAAGCAGCAAGTAGCTAGCGCCCGCTGCCCTGCAAATTTGTAGCACCACGACAAGCAAAACTTTGTCGGGATTTATCGCTGTGCCCCGTTGTGACCCGCGCGCCGCAAGACATACGATGTCCCGAGGTCATGGCAAAGCAATCTTCAGACGAGTCCCCTTCTTTCGAATCGAAGTCGAGTCTCAAAACAGGGGCCGATCGCTTCCTCTCTCAGGTCGTCGCGCATGCGCTAGACAACCATTGGCGCACACCGGAGGACTTCCTCCGACATTTCACGCCGCTGGACTTGATGGAAGGTCTCGAGGCTGCACCTGAGCTGCGCAAGAATATCTTGGTCGCAGCGGCCGGTGTTCACGAGAAGATTGCACGAAAGAAGAGCACACAGTCGGCAGCCGAAGATTTGCGACTCGCTCTCGACGAAGGCGTCACCTACCCGGCAGACATTCTCACGCTGCTGACGCCCGACGATCGCGTTCGCCACTTGAGCCGGCCCAAGTTGTTCGCTTTCGCGTTCGAGGACGAGTTCTTCGCTAAGTCGAAAGCGGGCCCGGATCACGACAGGTTCGTGGACCGCATGGTGTTCCTGCTCGAGGCAGCCATGGGCGAGCAGCTCGTCACGCTCGAGGACGTCGTTGGCTCCATCACGTTCGAAACCGTCGCGCAGCGATTGCCGCTCAAGGAGTTGCAGAAGGTCGTCGAGCACGCGTTGACGCTCGGCCGCGGCCGCTCGCCCCTCACACCGCAGAGCTTGCTCGATGTCGTGTCGCTGCGCGCGCTCGTCGGGTACATTCCACTCGAGCACACCTGGAATCGCGTGATCATTGCCAAGGTGGCGCGCCCGGCGGGTTTCGTCGATGGCGACGGCAAGCCCGACCCTGGTGCGAAAGACACCGGCGCGGAAGGCTTCGGCAACAAGTTCTCCAAGCCGACGCTGAAAGACATCCCCTCCGCCAAAGAGCCTCCCCCGAAGCCCGCGTCCACGCCGAACGCGACACCGGGCCCAACCGGCTCTACTGGCTCCCCGATGAACGGCAAGAAGTCGAGCGATGACGAGAGCGTCGTCGTCGACGAGAACGAGGTCAGCTTGGCGTTCGAGGACAAGAGCAGCGGCGACGAGGAGCTGCGCGTCGCCGAGGTGGAGGTAGAAGGCATGATCGAGACCGCCGAGGAGGTGCGTCCCCCGGCCGAAGAAGATGCGCGTCAACGCGTGGTCGATCGCCTGAGCGCGATAAACCGACTGCCGCCGCGCCATCCGACGCTCTCCACCCCCATCTTGCTTTCAATCGACTCGATGTACGCGGAGCTTCTGTCAGCCTCATCGGACGAAGCCCGCGAGGAGTGCATCCGCGAATCGTTTCCAAACGAGCAGCACATGACGGCCGCACTGCTTGCGTTGATCGAGCTGCTCGACCCCAGCATCGACGTCAACGACCCGGTGATTCGCGACGCGGATCTCGATTCCTTGATCAAGGTCGTGTTGTTCGAGGAGCGGCATCGCTACGAGCAGTCACATCCGTCGCAACGGCCGGGCGGCGCAACCTCCGGTGCACCGTCCGCCGGTCGCCGCACGCTACCCCCGCCACTGCCGCGAGCGAGCGGAAGCCCAATGCCGCCGCCCCTGCCGGGCGTCGAGAAGGGGCGCTAGCCCACCGCTCGCCGGACCTTTCGCCTGCGGTCGAGTGACGATCGTGCGCGCGGGCCTTGCCGAGCGTGGGCGGCTTGAGGTAGACCCCGCACCCGAGCACGGCGGATCGCCCCCGGGCGCACCAGCAGTGGACGGAAGCACGGCGGCGGCAGCTACTGGCCGACGCCCCAGAGTCATGCGATAGAGAGTTTCTTCGAGACATACGGTCTTTCCTTCGACAGCGGAGTGAAAGCCCAAGCCGACGTGGCGGAATTGGCAGACGCACGTGGTTCAGGTCCACGCGATCGCAAGGTCATGGGGGTTCAAGTCCCTCCGTCGGCACGACTGACTAGCTAGGGGCACTGCTCCCGTAGAGGTCGTGGAGCGCAAAGCTCCACACCTCCTTGAGTTGCCCACAACTGGCGCCTCCACCCTGAGCAGCGGTAGGGTTAATGTCGCGACAGTGCGGGCAGCGGAAATGCGCCATGCACCCGCTGTCCGCGCTGGCTAGACTTCGCCGCCGTGCCCACCCTATCTTTCGGCTCCCGTTGCGCTCACTGCGGGCAGCACGCTCCCCTCGTGCTCCGCGGCTTCGAAGCTCGTTGCGTCGCGTGCGGCAAGGGGCGTGTGCCGATGAGCGCGCCCAGCGTGTCGCTGGCGGGTCAGCCGTCGCGCATCGGCGGCGCGGCTGCCACGTTGCTGGGGTGGACCATCCTGGTGG
>DASQDA010000428.1:0-6423 GCA_035634435.1 Polyangiaceae bacterium | reverse complement strand
TTACTGCGGGCGAGCGAGCCCGGGAATGTTCTGCTCGACGAGGGCGAGGGCAACCTTCCGAAGCAGAGCGTGGTGGTAGTGTCGCAGGTGTCGTCGGTGGCGAAGGATCGCCTGGGCGAACGCATCGGCTCCCTATCGGAGGCGCGCGTGGAGCAGATTCTCGCTGGGCTTCGTTTCCAACAGGTGTCCTTCTTCCGCCGCTAGCAGCAAGCCGCCGTAGGGCCCACCGCAGACGCTCGTGTGCGCTTGCAAGTGACACTGAACGTCGATAGCGGTGACCGCTACCCAGCTGACGGGCGCGCGCGTCGAGCCGAGCGCGCCCGACTACGCCGAGCGCGTTCGGTAACCATAGAGCCAGCGCGACTCGGTCTTACCGACGTTGCGCACGGTGTGGCTCACGCGGGCCGGGATGAGCAGCTCTTCGCCGTGCGCGGGACGATAGGCGCGCCCGGCAAGCTCGAACTCCACCTCTCCCTGGACGACCATGACCAGCTCGTCGACGGGGTGCGTGAAGTCGGCCCAAACTTGCCCCGGCGGATCAACCCAGAGCTCACACGAGAATCCGCGTTCGCGCCAGCGCGGCGCCAGCGTCTCTGTATCCGGCAACGAGCGCATGCGCCCGTTTATACCCGCCCTGGGCGAGCTGGGCCAGGGCGCTGCCGCGGCGTCGTGTCAGCGCCGCGGCGAGCTCGGCCGAGCACGCGGGGCCGCGCTGGGAGCCGCGGGCGCCGCTGTGCTCGACACCGCTTCGCCGCGCACGGGATAGCCGCGCTGGCGCCACACGAGGATGCCTTCGTCGAGCACGGCCGTGTTGGGGTACTGACGCTTGCGTAGCTCGTCGACCACCTCACCCGAAGCGTGATGGGGGCAGGCGCAATACGCCACCACCCAGGTTCCGTCCTTGGGCACCCGATCGAGCTCCGAGAAATCGTGATAGGGGACCGGGACGGCTCCCGGGATGTGGGCCTGGATCCAATCCGCCGGCGAACGCGCGTCCAGGATCACCAACCGCTGCTTGGCGTCCAAAGCCTTTTTCACCTGGTCGACGCCAACGAAGCGGCCGTCCCGAAGGCTGAAGCTTGGGCGGGCGCCGCGCGGATTGATGACCAGCGGGAGGTTCTTGGGAACCTGTGGCGCGAGCACGGGTGAGGAGGCGGGCCCGCTCGGCGCCAAGCTTCGCAGATAAACCACGACAGCGTCGATCTCCGTGCTGCTCAGCTGCTCGGCGAAGGCTGGCATCGGGGTAGGCGGCCGGCCGTGCACGATAGCGTGACGCAGGAAGGCGTCGGAGGCGCTCGCCAGCAGCTCGGGGTTGTTGAGCTGGACGGCGTTGCCGCGTGTCGTGGGAGTGCCGTGGCAGCTCTGGCAGCGAGCTTCATAAAGCTTCCCCCCTTGCTGAAGGTCGCCAAGCACCGGCCGGTCGCTGAGGGTGCCGGCGGCTGGACCCTTGGAGCGCAGGAAACGCACGAGCTCGGCGATGTCGGGCTCCGCTAGCGGACCGCCGCGGCTGGCGCCATAAGCGGCCATTGCGGTGTTCGGTCGCCCCATGCGTATACCGTGCGCGATGAAGGCATCGCTCGCGCTCTCGAGGAAGGTGCGGCTCACGAGCGACGGGGCGTTGTCGGCCGCATACCCGGTAGCGTCCGCCGCATGGCAAAGCCGGCAATACTGAGCGTACAGAGCTGCCCCGCGTGAGACGTCCTGCAGTGGTGTCGGGCGTGCGGCGTTCGTTGCAGAGCTCGCAGCGAGCGTGGCGGCCTCCGGCTTGAGCTCGGCCGCTGGGACGGGTTGCTCACTCGTGCGGCGCGCGCAGCCGAGCTCGAAGGCGAGGAGCAGAGCCGCGTAGAGCGGTAGACGGGAGCAGCTTTGCCGGGAGTCGAATCGGTACTGACCCATAAGGTTTCGCCCGAAGCGTAGGGGCTGGGGGGCGGAAGAGCAATTTGCAAGCCCGCCGCGGCTGCCAGACCCGGTCAGAAGGGGGGGTTCTGCCGTCAGTATGGGGGATCTGAGGCCGGCGGAAGTCAGGAACCCGTCCCAATTGCGCCCGAGAGCGGCGGCCGTTGCCGGCCCGTCCGGCATGAGAACGTCGCTCAGAACCGTGCGCGCGATGTTTAAGCCGAGCAGCAGGCGTACCGGCGAGTGACCCCAGCTGCGCCGCCAGGGCTCCAGCTTCGGGAGCAGCTCGATAGCGCGGTCGAAAGCCCGATCGGAAGGGCTGGTGAGCAGGAGGGCCCCGGAGAGCCGCAGAGCCTCGTCGAAGTCGAGCTGTGCATCGTCGATGATACAGCGGAGCTCCACGAATTCAGAGCTCTCCTCTGTCGCGGTAACTAGCGCCCGGGACGGAACGAAGCGGCCGGCCACATGCAGCGCAGGCTACGGTCACGCGACCGCGTGGTTCGAGCGGCACGAGGCGGAGGCAGCCACGGCCGCAGAGCTCCCGCTTGCTGCGGGTCGGCAGTGTTTCGCAGGAGGGCCCGAGCCCGCGGCGGGTCTGAGCCGCGAAGTGCCAGGCGCCCGCTGCGCGACGATACGCCGGCTCCCTTGCGCTTGGCCACGGTCTGAGCGAAAGAGAAGGACACTGCACGGGGTGTTGAAGGTTCCAATGGAAGACGGCGACATACCGCAAGGCTGTGAGCGCTTCATCGACGGACGTCCGCGCGTCTACTACGACGGCTACTGGATCCGTTCGTATCCCGTCCCGTCCGATTCCCTGCTGGAGAAGCGGCGGCTCATCGCAGTGCTGACACGGCGGCTGTTCAACCATGTCGAGCATGGTCTCAACATACCGAGCTCGCGCCTGGACGAGGCGCGCAGGGCTTACGAGAAGGAGCTGGACCCACAGCGCAAGCGAGTCAAAGGCGGGATGCTTGCAGGCGCTCTCTTCAACCGCGCCGCCGAGGTGCTGACCGCACTGGTGGAGCTGCAAGCCGCAGGTGACAACCAGAGCCCTGACCCTCACCTCATGCAGCTCTGTGGCTCTCATCTCTGCGAGGCGCTCGAGCTTGGCAAGTTGGTGCTGCACCGGAGCGGCGAGGAGGGCATTGACGAGCTGTGGGGTGAGCCCTTCAAGGCCTTTGCCTTTCCCATCGAGGAGTTCTACAAAAGCCGGTACGTCAAGGTCGCAATGACGATGCGTGCCATCGACGCACTGGCAGCCGAGATGTGCGTCACCTTCGGTGATCTGCCGGCTTTCCGGGGCATCCGTTCGCTCGTTCTCGAGCTTGCGCCAGCAGCCAAGGTGCTCAGTGAGACCTTACGAACGGACGCCGATATTTTCGACGTCTGGGCTTCCTTCGCGGTGGCTCTCGAAAGGCTTCGAGCGTTCGCCCTAGTTCGCAGCGCGGTGATCAGCGAAAAAGCCTGGTTCCACGCCGAGTCCGGTTTGCACTTGATGCGCGAGGGGGTCGATCTGATCGATTCGATTGCGCGGGTACGCGTGCCAATGCCCAAGAGCACGGCCCAGTACCTTGCGCGCTGTCGTAGCTATGCACAGCTTTGCGCGTCGTGCCCGCCGCCTCGCCGCAGCATGCCCAGCGCTCGCGCCGAACCACGCTCGCCGGGCCGCCGACCTCCGTAGCTCGGCAAGTCAGGGACTACGGCACGGCCGGGCTCGGCTTCGTGAGCACGATCTTGGGCCTCGGGGCGTTGGCCGCGCCAGCTCCGAGGTTGAAGCCAAGATGAGGCGGCTGGTTGTAAGCTGTGTTCTGCCAGGCGACACCCAGGCGGTAGACGGGGTCGTGCATCAAGGTGTAGAGCCGCTCGGCGGTCAGCACGGTGGTCGAATAGATGCGCAGCCGTGAGCTATTGGACGTCGGCCAGATCGCCTCCTCGCGCCAGTCGCCCAGGATGTCCGCGGTCAGCATCGGGTTCGCCTTGGTACCATTGACTGCTGTGCAGCCCGCGGCGCTGAGCAGCTGCGTCACGCCCGTCCCGTTCCACTTGGTGATGGTGATGCCGTCGAGCAGCTCGTCGAGCAAATCACCGTCCCAGTAGATGCGGTGATTGATGCTTGGCGTGAAGCTGCTGAGCTTCATGCCCCTGGAGCTATAGATGCCTGCGCTACGGCTAGACCACATCTCATGGCCCGGCGACGCGGCATCGATGTCCGCTGCCAGCCCGCGCCCGACGTCGGCGTCCGCCGGAAGCGCCCACAGGATCCGGCCCGTTTTCGCGTCGTGCAGCTCGGAGCTCTTGCCGGGGTCGGGAGAGCTTTCGTGCACGTCCCAAACCTCCAGCCCTGGATTGCTGGGGTCGAGGTCACCCAGATGCATGGCGTCCCCGTGGCCGAGCCCGGTGCTGTACATTGGCTTACCGTCGTCGTCGACGGCCATCGCGCCATAGATGACCTCGTCTTTCCCGTCGGCATCCACGTCCGCGATGCTCATGTTGTGATTGCCTTGGCCACGGAAGGTGGGATGGCCCTGGTTCGTGTCGAACGCCCAGCGCTGCGTGAGCTTGCCGTCGCGGAAGTCCCAGGCCGTGATGGCAGTACGCCCGTAGTAACCGCGCCCCATGATGATGCTGGGGAGCACGCCATCCAGATAGGCAGAGCCTGCCAGGAAGCGGTCCGAGCGGTTGGCGTAAAGGTCGCCCCAGTCCATCAAGCTGCCGCGGCCGGGGACATAGTCCACGGTGGCTAGCGCTCGGCCATCACGCCCGCTGAAGACGGTCAGAAACTCCGGCCCGGTGAGAACCCGGCCAACCAGGTCGGCAACCAGGGTGCCGTCGGGCAACGTGCGGCTCCCCGTACTATCGCGGGTGGTGACGTAGCCGTCCTTTGCGCGATGGTCGGCGCTTGCATCTCCGATGACCTTGCCCGCGCCGTCGACGGTGCCGTCCGCAGTCTGACACGCAAGCTCCGCCGCACCGTCGCCATCGTAGTCGAGCACCTGGAACTGCACACCATAGTGAGCGCCAGAGCGGATGTTTCGGCCCAGGTCGATGCGCCACAAGCGCGTTCCGTTCAGCTTGTAGCCGTCGAGCAGGGTATTGCAGGTGTAGCCCGCCGCTGAGTTGTCCTTGGCGTTCGACGGCTGCCACTTGACGACGATCTCGTACTGACCATCGCCGTCCAGATCGGCGGTGCTAGCGTCGTTGGCGGCGTAGGTGCAGCTGCCGTCCGGCGTCGATGAAGGCGGAGGCACTTGGAGCGGCACCTCGAGATACGGCTGAGCCCAGGCCTTGGCGGAGCTGCTGTCTGCGCCCTCGGCTCCAGCGGTCACCGAACGCACCGTATAAGACGCCGCGGCGCTGCCCGCGCTGTCCACGTAGTTGGTACTATTGGTCACCGGCGCGGCGCTGATCTTGACGCCGTCCCGGTAAACATTGAAGCCGGAGATTTCAAGCTCGGTTCCGAGCAAGCGCCAGCTGAGAAACACTTTGCCTGCGCCTTGACTGATCGCGATCAAACCGCGGTCCAGGTGTTCCATGCGGTAGCCCGCGAGGGGCGGCGCGCCACCGGCGCCGCTACTGCTGCCGGCAGTGCCAGCGGTCGCGCTCGTACCGCCGCCGCCGGACGTCGCGGATCCGCCGATGGACGTGCTCCCGCCAGCAGCCATGGGCGCGCCCCCGCTACCCGCGACGGAGCTACCGCTGAATCCCGCGTCACCTCCTGCTCCTGGACCAGCGCTGCCTCCTTGTGCGCCGCCCGCCGCGCTCAGCAGCCCTCCCGAACCGCCCATGCCGCTCGTGCCCATGCCGTCGCTACCACCGTTGCCGCCGCCGCCGCTGCCGCCGCGATCCGGTTCGGGCGTGCTTGGACTGCTCGAGCAGCTCAGTGCCAGAACCGAAAGCGTGAGCGCGCAGCCAAACGCGCGGCTCGAGCAGTGTGAATACGTCGCCATACGACTGAATCCTTTCGCGCGCGTGCAGTCCGCGAGCCCTCGACAACCCTCGACTGTTACCACCAAAAAGTCATGTCGCCGAACCGCCAAGCCACTTTCCTCCTGCTTCTGGCCCGCAAGAGAATCAAATATTTCGCTCTCGCCGCGGTGACCGTAGAGGCCGGCTTGCGGCTACAGCAGCTCGCTCGCTGACGTCAGTATGGGGTACCGAAGCTGCGCGGCGCCGGCACGGCCGGGTGCGTGACGGCTTATTCAACCGATTGGTTGACAACGCACCGGAGCGTCGCTAGCTTCTCATCACGCAATGCAGGCCGACCCCCTCAGCGCCACCCTATCCGCGCTCGCGGATCCCACGCGTCGCGCGATCTTGGCGCAACTCTCGACCGGCGACGCTACCGTCAACGAGCTGGCCGCGCCGTACGCGATAAGCCTCGCGGCAGTCTCCAAGCACCTCAAGGTGCTCGAGGGCGCGGGGCTCATCACGCGTGGTCGCAACGC
This sequence comes from Polyangiaceae bacterium, assembly GCA_035634435.1. Taxonomy (GTDB): domain Bacteria; phylum Myxococcota_A; class Polyangia; order Polyangiales; family Polyangiaceae; genus PMG-095. The sequence goes on along the minus strand of DASQDA010000428.1, from coordinate 82 downwards.
GCAGTTTCGGCCCTGTCATCTGCGAGCTGAGCCGATGCGTGACGTCGTCACATGGCTCGAGGAGTACCGGCTTTTCTGGGAC
>DASQDA010000427.1:0-6074 GCA_035634435.1 Polyangiaceae bacterium | reverse complement strand
GCTGATCGCGACGGGTCTGCTGGTTGGCTACGCCTATGGCATGGAGTTTTTCATCGCCTGGTACAGCGGCAACATCTACGAGGGTTTCACCTTCGTGAACCGCGCCTTCGGCCAGTACGCCTGGGCTTACTGGACCATGATCACCTGCAACGTGATCGCGCCGCAGCTGCACTGGTTCAAGAAGATCCGCCGCAATGTCTGGGCCACGTTGATCATCGGCATGATCATCAACGTGGGCATGTGGTTCGAGCGGTTCGTCATCATCGCCACCTCGCTCGCGCGCGACTTCTTGCCCTCGAGCTGGGGCTACTACATCCCCACGGTGGTTGACTTCACCACGCTGGCGGGAAGCTTCGGGCTGTTCTTCACGCTCTTTCTACTCTTCTGTCGCTACATGCCGATGGTGGCGATGGCGGAAGTGAAGGCTTTCCACCCCAGCATGCAGTCGCACGGCCATGGCGGCCACGGCGGCCACGGCACGTCGGCCCATGGCGACGCCGCGCACTGACCTCCCGGAACGATCATGAGCGACGAGCACCACACCACCAAGGACGAATCGGCGCCGAAGGCGGCGCCGCTGCACGGGTTGCTTGCCGAGTACGAGCAGCCCGCGCAGCTCGTAGAGGCTTCCAGGCGCGTTCGCGACGCCGGGTTCTCACGCTGGGATACCTTCACGCCTTTCCCCGTGCACGGCATCGACAATGCGATGGGCATCAAGATGACGATCCTACCGTGGATCGTGCTGGGTGCCGGTCTCACGGGCCTGACCATGGGCATCCTGCTGCAGTGGTACACCAACGCGGTCGACTACCCGTGGATCGTCGGCGGCAAGCCGTTCTGGAGCATCCCGGCGAACGTTCCGATCATGTTCGAGCTGACGGTGCTCTTCAGCGGCATCACGACGCTGGTGGGCATGCTCATGCTGAACGGGCTGCCGCTGCCGGCGCACCCCCTCGACCTGAAGGCGCGCTTCGCGCGCGCCACCGATGACCGATTCTTCCTGCTGATCGAGGCGAGCGACCCGAAGTTCGACGCAAACGAGACGCGGGCGCTCCTGCAGTCCACCGACACGGTCCTGGTGGACGATGTGCTCGAGGACCGCGTCAGCTCCGACCGTCTGCCCCGCGGCATCGTCTACGCGATGATCGTGCTCACGGTAGCCGGAGCGGTGCCGCTCGCGCTGGCAGCCAAGGCGCGCTTTTCCAAGTCAGCGTCGCCACGCATTCACCTGATAGGCGACATGGACTGGCAGCCCAAGTACAGGCCGCAGCGTTCCAATCCCTTCTTCGCCGATACGCGAGCCCACCGCGAAGACGTGGTCGGCACCGTCGCGGTCGACGAGCTGCGCGAGGACGACCACTTCTATCGAGGCAAGCTCGGCGACGCCTACGCCACTACCTTCCCCAGCCAGGTGTCGGCCAACCAGGCGGTCATCCAGCGCGGCCAGGAGCGCTTCGGCATCTACTGCACGCCGTGTCACGGTTTGGCAGGGGACGGCGACGGCATGATTTCCAGGCGCGCCGAAGAGCTGGCCGCAACCGGCCGCGGCAAGGGCATGGCCTGGGTGCCGCCCACCAACCTCAACCAGGACTACCTGCGCGCACAGCCGGTGGGTCAGCTGTTCGAGTCGATCACGCAGGGCGTGCGCAACATGCCGCCCTACGCTTCCCAAATCAGCACCGCCGATCGTTGGGCGATCGTCATGTACGTGCGTGCGCTGCAGCACCAGAGCGCACCGGCCAAGTGAGCGCGACGAAGAAAGCTTTCTGATGGCGACTTCCAAAGACAGGGACAAGAGCAAGGCCTCACCGGCCACCAGCGTCGGTGCATCGTCAGCAGCGTTGGGCGACGAGATCCGCGCCGGCGGCGTCGTCAACACGCTGATGCTGCGGGCGGGCATCGTCGGCGTCGTAGGCATTGCGGCCAGCGTCCTGCTCGGAATGCTGGAGGACGACAACTACAGGCGCTTCTCGCATTCCTACCTCACCGCGTACATGTGGGCGCTCGCCATCGGCACCGGCGTGGTGTTCTGGGTGACGTTGCAGAACCTGGTGAACGCGAAGTGGAGCGTGGCTTTGCGTCGGCTCGGCGAGCTGATGGCCAGCAGTATTCCGCTGCTGGGTTTGCTCGCGTTGCCGCTGGTCGTACCGGTGCTGATGGGCAGCGACACGCTCTTCCCCTGGGCGAATCACGCCAAGGTCGAGGCCGACCACATGCTGCATCACAAAGCGGCTTATCTGAATCCCGGCTTCTTTGCGGTGCGAGTCTTGGTTTACTTCGCCACCTGGACGCTGCTGGCGCGCTACTTCCTCAAGCGCTCGCTCGAGCAAGACAAGGCCGGCGCAGCAGCGAACATCGCCCAACGCATGCAGCGCTTGGCCGGGCCCGGAATGATTCTTTTCGGGCTCACGGTCACCTTCTTCGCCGTGGACTTCCTGATGTCGCTCGACCCGTACTGGTTCAGCACCATCTTCGGCGTCTACTACTTCGCGAGCGCGGTCCTCTGCGCCAACTCGAGCCTGGTTCTAGCGGCCATGTGGCTGCAGAGCCACGGCACGTTGAAGAAGAGCGTCACCGTCGAGCACTTTCACGATCTCGGCAAGATGATGTTCGCCTTCACCGTGTTCAGGGCCTACATCGGCTTTTCGCAGTTCATGCTGATCTGGTACGCCAACATCCCCGAGGAGACGGCCTGGTACAAGGAGCGGCTCGCGGGTGATTGGGCGACCGTGTCCACCTTGCTGGTGATCTTGCACTTCGTCATCCCGTTCTTCGGGCTGCTATCGCGCCACGTGAAGCGCAGCCGACGCGCCCTCGCGTTCTGGGCCATCTGGATCCTCGCCGTGGTCTACCTCGACATGTACTGGCTGGTGATGCCCAGCCTGAAGGTCGAGCATGTGCCCTTCGCTTTGATCGACATCACCTGCTGGGTAGGCCTCGCTGGCGCTTTGGTCGCAGCCATGGCCTTCAGCGCCAAGAACATGAATCTGGTGGCCGTCAACGATCCGCGCCTGCCGAAGTCGCTGGCGTTCGAGAACATCTGAGGGCGCGATGGCAACTGAGGAAGACAAGATCAACAACGGCGCGCTCGCCACACTTGCCGCGGTTCTCACCTTCGGGATGTTCGGCATCTACATGGCGCTGACGGCCCTCACTCGCGATCAGGTTGCGCAGGAGTTTGCCACCAAGGAAGCTCCGCAGAACAAGCCGTACGAGGAGCTCGTTGCCGCCCAGCGCCAGAAGCTCGCGCAGGGCTTGCCCATCGAGCAAGCGATGCAGAAAGTGGTGACCGAGCTCGCGCAGAATCCCGAGTCGGCGACGCCGCCATCCGCCGTCGGTGCAGGGGGCAGCGGCGGAGCTGGAGCGAGCGGCGGTGGCGCAGGAGGGGCAGCAAGCGGCGCGAGCGCAGCTGGATCCGGCGGCGCTGGAAGCGGCGGCGCTGGAAGCGGCGGCGCTGCGGGCGCGGGTCAGAATGCTGGCGGTGGCGCTGGTGCTGGCGGGGGGACGGGCAGAACGGCCACGGGCATCCCGATTGGCGAGGAGCGCCTGAAGGCTCAACAGCCGAATCGCTTGCCTCAGGACGCGACCGCCCCGCCGCCCGGTGCTATTGCTCCGAAAACCGGCGCTCCCGTCGCCCATCCAGAACCTGCTGTTTCCCCATGAGCTCCCGTTGGACGTGCTCGTTGCGGGCGGCGCTCCTCGCCGCGCTGCTCCTCGCCACCGCTCCGGCCGTCGCGGCACCGGTAGCGCCGAGCGAGCGCGTCGAGCGAACCGATGCCGTTCCGCAGCAATTGCGCGGCGTCGACGTCCAGGAACACCTGGGCCGCCCGCTGCCCACGGCGCTGCCTTTTCGCGACGAGCTCGGGAAGACGGTCCGCCTCGAACAGCTCTTCGACGGCAAACGGCCCGTGCTTTTGACGTTGAACTACTCGAATTGCCCGATGCTCTGCAGCCTTCAGCTCAATGGGCTGGTCAAGGGGCTGCGCGAGGTGGAGTGGGGCATCAATCGAGAGTTCCGAATGGTCACCGTGAGCCTCGAGCCCAACGAACCGCTCGAGACCTCCCAGCGCACGCTCAACCGCTACCTCACGCAGTACGGCCGCCCCGAAGCCAGGGGTGGTTGGCAGTTCCTGGCGGGGTCGGAAGCGAACGTTCGGGCGTTCGCGGACGCCATCGGCTTTTCGTACCGCTACGACGAGAAGCGACAAGAGTACGCGCATCCCGCGGCGGTTGTCCTGGCCACCCCCGACGGTCGAGTCGCACGCTATCTCTACGGTCTCGAATACGAGCCGAAGACCTTGCGCCTGGGTCTCGTCGAAGCCTCGGAAGGGCGTCTGGGCAGCACCCTCGACAAGCTGATCCTCTACTGCTTTCACTATGATTCGAGCGAGGGTCGTTATGCCCCCGTTGCACGCAAGGTGATGCAGCTCGGCGGCGCCGCCTCCGTGGTCTTGCTCGGGGGCTTTTTGACCGTCTTGTTCCGGGCCGACGCGAAGAAGAAAAGGCGCCTAGCCGCGAGCACAGTTACATGATCGAGATCAAAAGTTTGCTTTCGTTCGTCGCCAGCGCCGCGGCTTGGCAGCCGAAGCTGCCCGAGTCCCCGGACTTCTGGATGCCCCGCGACTCGTCGGTCACCTCGCGGAGCGTCGACTGGATCTACATGTTCATGATGTGGATGAGCGCGGTTTCCTGCGTCATCGTCTTCGGGGCGATGACCTACTTCGCCATCAGGTATCGCGCGAGGTCGCGCGCTGCCAACGAGAAGGTGGAGAAGAGCCCCGACCACAGCACCGTGCTCGAGATCACCTGGTCGGCACTGCCGCTTTTCGTCCTGGTCGCTCTGTTCGTGTGGGGCTTCAAAGGCTACCTCGATTTGCGCGCTTCCCCCGCGGACTCGATGGAGATCCGCGCCACGGGCCAGAAATGGAAATGGGTGTTCACCTATCCCGGCGGCATGGTCGACGACACCTTGCACGTTCCCCTCGGCAAGCCCGTCCGCATCGTGATCAGCTCGTCCGACGTGCTCCACTCGCTCTTCATCCCCAACTTCCGCGTGAAGATGGACGCCGTTCCGGGCCGCTACACGGACCTGTGGTTCCAGGCCACCGAGGCGGGAGAGTTCCCCATCTTCTGTACCGAATATTGCGGCACCGATCACTCCGATATGTTGTCCAAGGTGGTCGTTCACCCCCCGGGCGGTTACGAGCAGTGGTTGCTGGCGGAGCAAGACAAGCTCCTCAGCATGCCGCCTGCCGAGCTCGGCAAGGTGCTTTACGAAAAGCAAGGCTGCGCCGTTTGCCACAGCGTGGACGGCACCCCGAAGACAGGGCCCTCCTGGAAGGGTCTCTTCGGCAGGACCGCGATTGTGAATGGCGGTACGTCAGTGCGCGCCGACGAGAACTACATTCGCGAGTCCATCGTCGACCCCACCGCGAAGGTCGTCCAGGGCTTCGCGCCCTCCATGCCCACGTATCAAGGCAAGCTCAAAGATGTCGAGATCGATGGCATCATCGCGTACATCAAGACTCTGAAGTAGGAACCGATGGCATCTCCCAGCACCACGGCCGACGTAGTCGTTCCTCGCCCTCCGAGCACCGACGATAACTATCTCACGCACGACAAGGGCATCCTGTCGTGGATCTTCTCGCTCGATCACAAGCGCATCGGGGTGATGTACCTGTGCTCGGTGCTGGCGGCGTTCGCCGTTGGCGGGCTGTTCGCTTTGATGCTGCGGACGGAGCTCTGGTCGCCCGGTCCCAACATCATACGGCCGGACACCTACAACCAGCTGTTCACGCTGCACGGCGCCATCATGGTGTTCCTGGTGATCATCCCGGGCATCCCAGCGGCGCTCGGCAACATCATCATGCCGCTGCAGCTCGGCGCCAAAGACGTCGCCTTCCCGCGCATGAACCTGGCCAGCTACCACCTCTGGCTGCTGGGGGCGGCGTTCATGTTGTCCTCCTTAGTCATCAACGCGGTGGACACCGGTTGGACGTTTTACACGCCCTACAGCACCACCACGGCCACGGCGGTGATCCCCGCCGCGTTTGGCGCCTTCGTGCTCGGCTTCA
>DASQDA010000426.1:0-6607 GCA_035634435.1 Polyangiaceae bacterium | reverse complement strand
GAACTTTCGACGAGCCTGAACAGAATGTACCCATCTTGATCCCAAGCTGGCTGCAGGCGCTCCCCTGCCTTTCCACAGACTGGTCCACAAGGCGCGCACAGCGGTTGCTCCGCCGAGGGCTCGAGTCGCGCGCAGGTGCTGCCCGGAGCCGGGGCATCACCGCCACGTGCGCGCGCCGAACATGCCGGGCGGCGAGCGCGCACGGCGCGCGTCAGGTGCCCACGTCGGCTGAACGCCGAGGAGCACTCAGCCGACGCACTCAGGGAGCGTGCGGATAGCTCTTTTTGAGGGCGAAGCTCTGCTCGGGATCGACCACGGCAACCGGGCCGAACTTGGCGAGGCTCGGGCCCAGCGAGGCTGCGTCGCCTGCAACGACGATCACGGGCTTGTGCGCGTAGTAACGCGCCGCCGCAGCCGAGACCTGAGGCAGCTGCAGCCCACGCACCGCACTCCGGTAGGTGTCGTAGTAGTCGTTCGGCAGCCCGAGCACGTAGAGCTGCGAAGTCAGGTCGGCAACGCTGCCGAGCGTCTCGAGGCGGAACAAAAAGCTGTCCGAGAGGAAGCGCGTCGCGGATTCGAGCTCCGCCTGGCTGGGTGGACGCGCTGCGATTGCGTCGAGGTTCTCGAGCAGCGCCGTGACCGCTTCGGCGGTCTTCGGGGTCTGCGTTCCCGCCGAGAGCACGATCGGCGTCGGCCCGACCGCAACGTCCGCAAGTGATGAGCCGGTGCTGTACGCCAAGGAGCGCTTCTCCCGCACGTCCAGGAACAAGCGGCCCGCAACGCCACCGCCCAGGATCTGGTTGGCAGCCGCCAACGCTGGCCACTCGTTGCTCTGGCGTTCGGCCCCTAGCAAACCGACGGCTATCTGACTCTGCGCGCTGCCGGGCCTGTCCACCAGATAAACCTGACGCTCCTTGGGGGGAAACGGCTGGCTGAAGCTTGGACGCGGGGCGGGCTCGCCCTTCCACTTGCCGAGCCAGGTGGCCGCGGCCTTCTCGATCGAGGCGGCGCTCACGTCGCCAACGACCACCAGGCTGGCGTTCGACGGAACGAAATGGGCCCGGTGCCAGGCACGGCAATCCGCCAGCTGGAGCTTGGCGAGGTCGGCGGGCGTAGCATCGTAACGCGAATAGGGGTGCACGGCGGTGGGCTGCTCGTAGAGCTCGCGGTACAGCACCATGGCTGCCACCCAGGCCGCACTGCCGCGTGCCGCGCTCCGGACTCGCTCGATCTCCCGGGAACGCAGCTTCTCGAACTCGACGGCGTTGAAGGCCGGTCGCAGGGCGACATCTGCGAGGATCTGCAGCGCCGCGTCGACATCGCCGCTCGTCACACCGAGCGCGATGCGGGTGGCGTCGCGATCGGTGATGATGCTGAGGCTGGCGCCCAGTGCTTCTGCGCGCTCCACCAGCTTTTGAGCGCTGAGACCGCCCGCGCCGCCTGCTTTCAGAAGCTCACCAGCGACCAGCGCGAGGCCGGGCTTTTCGCCGTCGGTCGCCGTTCCCGAGCGGATGACGAGCCGCAGCTCGACAATCGGATGTATGCGCTGCTCGACCACGCGCAGGCCGAGCCCGTTGTCGAGCGTCGCCTCCACGATGGGCGGGAAAGGCGCGCTAGGGGTGATGCCGGGCGGTGGCGGCTGCAGCAATGCGCTCTTCGCGCCAGCGCTAGCGAGCGGCTTGGCTGGAGCAGGCGCAGCAGTGGGCGCAGCTTGCGGCCGCTTGGCGCCATGCGAACAGGCGACCAACACCAGGCCGAGCGCCACTTTTGCAACGGCACGCGTCGCCAAACGAGCTTTCATCGAGCTGCCTCCTTCTGAACGGGGCGGACTTCTACTACGAAGCGCCGCTCGGGTAACAGATACTCGCGCGCCACGCGTTGCACGTCCGCGGCCGTCACCTCGAGGTAGGCGGCGAGCTCGCGCGTGAGCAGGCGTGCATCCCCGTAGAACACCTCGTACTCACCCAAGCTGATGGCTCGGGGCGAGTTCGCTTGCAGGCCGAACACGAAATGGTGCTTCAAGCGAGCCTTGGCGCGCTGCAGCTCGGCCGGGCTGGGCGCTGCCTGGCGCAGCCGCTCGATCTCGGCGTGGAAGGCGCGCTCCACCTCTTCCAGCTTCGTCTTCTGATTGAGCACGCCCATCAAGGTGAACTGATCGGGCCCGCGCCGATCGGAGGTTCCGCTCGAGACGCTTTGCAAGAGGGGACGCTCCCTCACCAGCTTCTGGTACAGCCGCGAGCTCTCGCCGTCCGTGAGTAGCTGAGCGACGACCTCCAGCGCATAGTGGTCCTTGGTGCGCGTGGGCGGAATGCGATAGCCCCACAGGATGCCGGGCGTGGCCGCATTGCGGTCCTCGACTACCTGACGCGGGGTCGCCTTGGGGTAAGACTCCGGAGTCTTGACCGTAAACGGCGGCACGTCGCGGCGCTGGAGCTGCCCAAAGTGACGCTGCACTAGCTCCATGGCCTGGTCCACGTCGAAAGCACCGGCGATGGTGAGCGCCGCGTTGTTGGGCGCGTAGTAGCGGTCGTAGAACTCCTGCACCCACGAGAGCTGAGCCGCATCGAGAGCCTCCATGCTGCCGATGGTGGGGTGTGCATACGGCGGGTAGTCGGCAAAGACGATCTCCCCGAGGCGCAGGATGCCGCGTACGTAGGGCGTGTTGTCCACACGCATCCGGTATTCTTCTTTGACGACGGCGCGTTGATTCTCGAAGTTTTCGGCGGTCACCTTCAGCGAGCGCATGCGGTCGGCCTCGAGAAAGAGGGCGAGCTCCAGCTCATTGGCTGGCAGGCTCTCGAAATAGTTGGTGCGATCAGCCGACGTGGTTCCGTTCAGGGTTCCGCCACGCTGGGTGATGAGGCCGAAATGCTGGCCCTTTTCCACGTTGCCGCTGCCCTGAAACATCATGTGCTCGAACAGATGCGCAAAGCCACTCTGCCGAGGGTCTTCGTTGCGGCTGCCCACGTCGTAGGTGACGCTCACGGCCACGGTGGGCGAGCTCGGGTCTGGGTTGAGCACCACGCGCAACCCGTTGTCCAGGGTCTTCCTGTGAATGGATAGCGCCAGGCGTTCCACGGCGACGACCGCGGGGTCGCGTGCAGCTACGCTTGCTTTCGCGGCAGCAGGAGCCGCTCCTGGGCTGCTCGAAGGCTGCGCGAGAGCGGCTGGTGTTGCCAAGAGGAGCATCGCTAAAACCCTCTTCATCATCGCCTCGGCATTAGCACGGTTTTGCTAGCGAGGGCTCCGGGCGTGCGGCCTGAGTCCGCTTCAACGTTCCGGCTTGGAGATGTTAACGCTCACACGCTGCTCGTAGATCGTATTCGGAGGCGCGCCGCGCTGCCGCAGGGTCGTCGCTTCGCGGAGCTCGGCGTCGACGTGAGCCGAGAGTGTCTCCAGCGGCTGCACACCAGTGAGGGGCAGTCCGTTGATCCGAAAGTGGGGCGTCGCTGTTATCCCGAGCTTTTCCGCCAGCAGCGCGTCACGCAGCACCTGCTCGCCGATCATCGTGCTGCCCGCCAGCGCCTTCAGCTGTTCAGCGTCGACCTGTAGAGCGACTCCCAGCTCGAGGACCGCTCCGGAGGCTACCGCCTCGGGCTTGGCGTAGGCAGCGTCGAGATACTCGAAAAAGCGACGCCGCCCCCCCAGCTCCAACACTGCCTGCGCGACGCGAGCCGCGGGCACGGCGAAGGCGTGGCGAGCGAGCGGTACGTGCTTGATGACGACGCGTAGCCGCTCCTCGCGGTACTTGCGCTGTAGCGCCGTGAGCACCGCGTGGGCTTCCGCGCAAAATCGGCACTGAAGGTCCGTGAAAACGAGCAGGGTGACCGGCGCCTCGGGCTCACCCCAGACCCCGTCGTCGACATCGACCGGGAGCAGAGGGGAGCTGGGTTGCGGCTCAGCAGCGTCGCGCTTCGGGGGCGGTGTGTGCGCCGGAGTGAGCGCCGCGTCGTCGCTAGCCGCGGGAGCACGCCGCTGGCTGGCCGCACCGCAGGCGAGGGTCAGACAAAGGAGGCCGCTGAATAAGAGGGCTCGCACGCGCGAATCCTACCCGTGTGACAAGCTCAGGACCAGCTGCCGCCCTGACCAGGCGCTTCGCCGAGCAGACTTCGAGCGCGCTCGGCCAGGCCCTTGATCACGGCGTGGAACGTGCTCACGTGACGGACCTTGTCGGTGCCGAAGCGGCGCGTGATGCCTTCCACCAGCACCGGGACGCGCGCGGTGCCCCCCGTGCAGTACACCCCGTCGATGTCTTGCGGCTGGACACCGGCTTTCTGCAGCGTCTCATCCAGACGGTCGAGGATGCGCTCGACGGGTAGCTCGGTGGCGCTCTCGAACTCGCTGCGCTCGATCTCCTGATGCAGCTCGATGCTGGGGTAGTCGAAGCGAAAGGGCGCGCTCGCGTCGAGCGAGAGCCTGCGCTTGGTTTCATCGATGGCTTCGAACAACTGGAACCCGAGCCGATCCTCGATCAGGCAAAGCAGCCGCTCGAGCAACTCACGATCGCCTTCGCGGAGGCTCGCGCTCTTCATTTCGCGCACGAAGGTCAAGACTTCGTGGCGATCGAGCAGACTGAGCTCGGCAGGCGAACAGAGCTTCTCCAGCAACGGCCGCGGGAACGTCAGAACGTTTTCGCCGAACGGCGCCCGGTACGTGACACGCGAGCCAAAGTGCGGCGCGATGCAGCGCCGCATCAAGGCGCCGTCCAGGGCGTCACCGGCGGTCGCTACGCCCCCGACTGCCAGCACCTCGGCTCGACCATCGCCCACGCGCGCGACGGTGAAGTCCGAGGTGCCACCACCGAGATCGGCGACTGCGATGAGCTCACTTTGCGCCGAGCTGTGCGCCCGGTCCAGCGCGGCGGCGACCGGCTCTTCGCAAAGGGCAACCCGCTCGAAGCCGGCCAGCTCCGCCGCTCGCAACAGGCGGCGACGCGCCAGCTCGTGAGCGGCTGGCTCGTCGGAGAAACGGGCCGGACAGCCCAGCACTGCCGTGCGGATGTCCACGCCGAGCAGAGCGTTGGCGCGTTCGCGCAAATGGCGGATCAGGATGGCGACGAGCTCTTCCAGGCTGTAGCGGCGCGTGCCAATGCGGGTTTCGCGGAAGCTCTCGACCGGCAAGAAGCGCTTGATCGAGCGGATCAGTCGGCCGCGCATTCCCGACTCGACACAAGCCCGCAAAGCGGCGCCCCCACACTCGAACCCGGCCTTGTCGTCCGAGAAGAACAGCACGCTGCGCAACACGGTGGGATCGGAGGCGTGCGTGTCGACGCACAGTGGCGCCCAGACGCGCTCGGCATTCGCGGCGGCGATCAACGAGTTCGTGGTGCCGAAGTCGATCGCGTAGGCAGTGGGGGGGAGAACGGACATGGATGAAGTCTCTTCCGTGTGCGAGGGGCGCGGGGTCTAGCAAACCCCCGCGCGAGGTTCCACCGGGCTGCCTGGCGCAGCTTGACTGCCAATTGCCAGCAACTGAGAGAACGCGCACGGTGCGGCGGCTTCGCGCAGGGTGGAAGTTTCGCGTGACGAACGCTGCTTTCCGCCGGCACGCGACGCGAATTCATCTCGCCGAGACCCGCCCCAAACGGTTAGTCAGGCTCGGTTGCTTCAGAGCCGTGCCGAGGCGCTCGAGTCTCTGTAGAGTTGGTCCATGGACTCCCGCCTGACCCGAGCCTTCACCTTCTGTGCCGCGCTAGCCGCGCCCTCCGCTGTCTCTGCCGAGGTGCTCTTTCGGGGCAACTTCGAATCCGGCAATCTGACCGGGTGGTCGACGTTGAACCCGATGACCGCCGGACGTATGAACATCAACGTGGTGACGATGCCGGTGTTCGAAGGCATGCGCGCCGCGGAGATCGTGATTCATCCGGACGATCTTTGGCCGGGCAACAATCACAACCGTGTGGAGCTGCATTACGACGCGCAACGCACCGCCGAGGGGAATACCATGTTCTTCTCCTGGTACTTCCGGCTGCCCGCGAACGCGCAGACCCGAAACGACATCGCGTACTGGGAGTCGGCCCAGACGTACCAGCAGGCGATGGCATTCTGGATCGAGCCGGGAGGAGGTGGAACGCAGCTCTCCTTCCGCACGAACAATCCGGGCATGACGCACTTCACGGGTCCGGTCAGCATCAACGCCTGGCATCAAATCGCGATGCAGGTGCTCTGGTCCGCGAACGCCGCCACCGGTCGGGTTAATGTGTGGCTCGACGGGCAGAAGATCGTCAATGACGTGCCGGCACGGACGAAGCCCGACACGAATGCCGTCTTCATTCAGCTGGGCTACCACCGAAACAGCACAGCCACTCCGGTGGAGACCATCTACATCGACAACGCCATCGAAGCGACGACGCTGGCCGAGGTTTTGACTATGGGCGGCATGGGCGGAGCGGGTGGTAGCGGGGGAGTGGGTGGTGGCGGAGCGGGTGGCGGCGCGGCCGGTGCCACTGGCGGCGCGGGTGGAACATCCGGAGCTGGCGGCGCTCCCATGTCAGCTGGAGCAGGCGGCCAGGGCGTCGCGGGAACGGGCGGCGCGGCGGCGGCGGGTGGCAGCGCAGGCGGCCCGGCGGGCGCCGGCGGCGCAGGCGGAAGCGCAGGAGGCGGAACGG
>DASQDA010000425.1:0-7660 GCA_035634435.1 Polyangiaceae bacterium | reverse complement strand
GAGCGGGACCGCCCGTCTCCAGCAACTCGTACGCGGGCGGCGGCTCGCCGTGCGCCTGCAAACGCTCCTGGAGCTCGCTCTTCGGGTCGCGTGCCCCCACGCGCTCGAAGGCCTCCAGCCGCGCCTCGATGATGCGCTCACACACCGCGCGGGCACTCGGCATGCCCGCGTCGAGAAAGCAGGCGGCGATCAAAGCCTCCACCGCATCGGCGAGCACGTTGGTGCTCTGGCGTAGCCCCGACGCTCCCGCGCCGCGCCCGAGCCGCAAGGCATCCGGCACCCCGACGGCGCGGGCCCACTCCGCCAGCGCTTCGGCGTTGACCAGCTGAGCACGGAGCCGGGTGAGGGTGCCTTCATCCGCGTCGGGAAACCGCTGGTAGATGAGCTCGCTCACGCAAAAGCCGAGGACTGAATCGCCCAGGAACTCCAGTCGTTGGTTGTCGGCCGCCTCGCGGCGCTCGTTCGCGTAACTCGGGTGCGTGAGCGCCTGGGATAGGTGCGGAGCGTCCTCGGCGAGGCCGAAAAGCAGAGCCAGATCGGCGGCAGCTACCGGGGGCGACGAATCCCGCATCGTCATAGGCAATCAGGGCAGGTTACCCGATGTGGGCGGGTGAGCCAGTCGAGCTCGCCGTTTCCGCGCGCTCGCTTCGCGCCGATCCGTGCCCGCCGTCCGCATCCGTCCGGCCACTCGGCCCCCGGACGCGAGTTCCTGCGTGGGCGCGGCCAAGCCGCGCTATCGTGCGCAGGTGTCTGCTCTCCGGGCGTGCCCGTTTTGCCGCGCTCTCTACCGGCGCGAAGAGGGCTCTACGTGCGCCGAGTGTGGCGTCAAGCTGGTGCCGCTGCAGGAGCTGCCGCCCTCGGCCGAGGCGTTGCAAGACGAGCCGCTCTCCACTGTCTTGCCCGAGGACCAGCCGCTTCCCTGGAGGGATTTCAGTCGGGGCCGCGGCGCGCTGATCGCCCTCTCCGTGCTCGGACTGGCCTTCTTCTTCACGCCGTGGGTCGAGGTGATCTTGCCGGAAAGCTCCGTACGCAGCGGATTCGACCTGGCGCGGGGTCGCGCGGGCTGGCTCTGGGGTGGAGCGGTCGGCTACTTCGTGCTCGTGCCCTTGGTGTTTACGCGACGGACCATCACGAGCATGCGCGGCGTGCGCATTGCCGTGACGCTGCTGGCGGCCACCACCTTCGGGGAGGTGTGCATGCTGTTGCTGTTGCCGCCCCAGAGCCGCGGCCTGGTGCCCGTTTCGATTGCCTGGCAGTGGGGCCTGTACGCCAGCGGTTTGGTCAGCTTGTGCGCCGCGATCCTCGCGACGCGTTTTGGCGGCTCACTGCCCGACCTGCCGGGCGACGCCAGCGCGAGCGCCAAGCTTGCTGCGGCCGGCCCGACTCCAGTGGAACGCCGTACCTTGCACTAGTGTCCTGGCTCCGCCTGCTCGTGCTCCGGTCGCACGGGGATGCCCGCGGCGCGCAAACCAGCCTTGATCTCCGCAACCGGAAAATTGCGCGGCAAACGTGGCGAATAGAGCATCGAGCTCACGATGGCCGCTGACGCATCGGTCTTCTGGAACACGTCGATCACGTTGTCGATGCTGCCAGCTCCGCCAGAGGCAATCACCGGTACCTCCACGGCAGAGCACACGGCGTGCATCAGCTCGAGATCGTAACCGGCGCACGTGCCATCGCGATCGATGCTGTTGATACACAGCTCGCCCGCGCCACGCTCGACCGCCTCACGGGCCCAGGCGATCGCGTCCTTGCCCGTGAACACCCGCGCGCCGTCGATCGCCACCTCGTAACCACTGGGGATGCTGGCCGTGGGTGGCACCCGTCGCACCTGCATGCTGACGACCACGCATTGACGCCCGAACGCGGCGGCACCCTGCCCGATGATGGCGGGGTTGCGCACTGCCATGGAATCGATGCTCACTTTCTCGGCGCCGGCCTTCAACGCGCCTCGCATGTCCTCCAGCGACTTCAAACCTCCGCCGACCGTGAAGGGCACGAACACATGGCGTGCGACCTCACGCACGGTGCCAAGGTCGATACCTCGGCGCTCCGCGCTGGCGAGGATGTCGAAGAAGATCACCTCGTCGATGCCCTGTTCGTAGAGGGCGCGGATCACGTCGAGCGCCGGCGCCACGGCGATGTTGTCTTGGAACTTGACGGCTTTGGTGACGCCGCCTTTGACGACGTCCAGGCAAGCGATGACGCGTTTGGTGAGCATGCTCGTGGCTCGGGCAAAAGCGAGGGGTCAGGCCCCGCAGAGCTCGGTGACTGCCGAGCGGGCAAAGTTATCCAGGATACGCAGGCCGAGCGGGCCACTCTTCTCGACGTGAAACTGAGCGGCCATGAGGTTGTCGGCAGCCACCATCGACGCGAACCGGACGCCGTAGTCGGTGGCGCACAGCACGACCCTCGGCTCCGCGGGCTCCACGTAGTACGAGTTGACGAAGTAGTAATGGCCGCTCGCGGGCAGGCCTCTCAGCAAGGCGTGCTCGCGCTGGCGAAGCGCCGTGTTCCAGCCTATCTGCGGAACGCGCAGTCCGGCACCCTGGTAGCGACGAACGCGTCCGCGGAGCCAGCCCAGGCACACCACGTCCCCCTCCTCACTATGCTCGAAGAGGATCTGCAAACCGACACAGATACCGAGAAAGGGAACCTTGCGAGCGAGCACGTGCTCGGCAAGCGGCCCGAGCAGCCCCAGCTCACCCAGCGAATCCATGGTGGCCTGCGCCGAGCCCACGCCGGGCAACACGATCCGATCGACCCCCTCGAGGTCCGATGGTCGAGTGACGAGCCGGCTCTCGTGCCCCAGGTGAGCGAGGGCCGAGACGACGCTCGGCGCATTGCCTGCGTCGTAGTCGATGACACCGACCAAACTTCGCCGGTTGGCCGCCAATGCTTGACCGCTTTGGTCGGTGCTCATGCGCGCCGAACGCTACCACGCGAACAGGCAGCGTCCACGTCGCGGGGGCTAAAAGGCCGCCCCCAGCTCGAACATCGTGGACCACTGCCGAGTCTCGCCCGTGAGAGCCGCCTCGTCGTCACTCGAGCTCTGCGCCTCGGAGGGCTTCACGATATCCGTGACGAACTGCGCTCCGACCAGGACAATCTCGTAGCGGTAGTTCAAGCCAACAATCAAGCGATGGCGCTCCAGACGGGCGTGCTCGAAGACGGCATTGTTGTTGAAGTCCAGCGCAGCGTCCGGCGCGGAGCTCGTGCACACGGGCTTGCCGTCATAATAGGGCCGCGGCTCGCTGGAGCCGGGCTCACTGATCGTTTTGCGTGGGTCCGGGTTGCCCGGCACGTTGCTGCCGGCATAACCACAATAGGCCTGAGCATCGGTCGCAGGCGTGAGATCGACCAGCCCCGAATCGCCGAAGATCCAGAGGTGCTGGTAGCCCAACCAGGGCGTGAGCACCGAGAAGTCATGGACGGTGATGGGCTTGGAAATCTGGGCGTCCACGGCGGCAACCGTGAGCTGAAACTGCGGCGTCCCCGTGACCGTGCGCACGCCCCCACCCACCGCAATATCGGGCAACATGCCGAAGCCGCCCGTACGGAAGCCCTCGAGCAGCGCAAGCCTCACGTCGGCACCGCCGCTGAACAGCTCGGTCTTGGGCATGAACCCGAACGAGCCTGCCAGCTCGAGGCCAAAGCCGAAGCCCTTGCGCAACTTCACCGAGTAGAGCTGCAGCAGGCTTGCGGGGCTCGTGTTTTCAAAGGCGGGTCGGCCGCTCTGAGGGTCCGCTTCGCCGCGCGTGCCGCGCTTCCAGTAGTCCGCCCCGTTCGTGATCTGCGTGAAGGCGCCCTCCAGCGTCAGCTGAAATCCGCCATAACCCGTAGTGCGCGCTGAATGCATGGCGCTCGGCGCGAAGGCGAAGCCCCACTGGCTCATCAGCTTCTTGAACGCCGCATCGTCGGGCAAGCACCAACCGACCGAGCCGCTCACGGGTGTGAAACGGCCACTCGCATCGCGACACCCAGCACTTTCGGCGCTCACCAGGCGCTCCAGGGCCGGGTCCATGGAGTCGGCGGAAGCGACGCCCATGCTCGTCAGCAGCGTGAAACCAGCCAGAGCACATTGGGCGGCAGCGCGAGCGTTCATCGTCCAGTCCAAGCTTGGCCGGGCGAGGCTACTTGCCGCCCGGGAGGGCCGTCAAGCAGCCGCACGGCGGCGCCAGGCGCAGCCGGTCGCTTCTTGGCTCACGGGGCCTCGACCCTGCCGCTCACGTGGAAGCTCTGCAGTCGGGACGCCGCGCAGCGCGCTGCGGGGCCGGGGGCCGGACATCATTCGCGCGCCGTGCTAGCTCGCTCCCGTGTCCCGATCCGCAGCACCTCGCTTGCGCGCCCGAGCGGTGGAGCGCCCGTTGCACATCGTTCTGGTCGATCCGGAAATCCCGCCCAACACCGGCAACGTGGCTCGCCTATCGGCCGCCACGGGCTGCCCGCTCCATCTGGTGGGCAAGCTCGGCTTCCGTATCGATGAGCACGCGGTGCGGCGCGCCGGCCTCGACTACTGGGACCTCGTAGAGCTGCATCAGCACCGCTCCTTCCTCGAAGCCGAGGCAAACATTGCCGCTGCCCGAGCGCCCGGGGTGAACGCTCCGCGCTCGTTTCTCTTCAGTGGTCACGCCACCACCAGCTACCTCGATGCGCCTTTCCGTAGCGGGGACCTGTTGGTGTTCGGACGGGAGAGCGTGGGCCTGCCAGCAGAATTGCTGGAGGAGCGCGCCGCCGACGTCGTCGGGATCCCCCTGCTCGGCAACGTGCGCTCGCTCAACCTGGCGAACGCGGTGGCGATTGGCCTTTACGAGGCCCTGCGACGACTCGGTCTACTGGCGAAAGGCCAGCTTTACACGGACTGACCCGAGCAAGACGTCAGCGCTTGAAGAGCTTGCTGATCAAGCCGCCGCTCTCGCTCGTTTTCGCCTTCTCCGGTAGCGGCGGCACGCTCGAGCGTAGGTTGGCTGCTGGGGGCGCGGACGGCGGACGCGAGCCGCTGCGACGCATCTGATAAAGCCGCACCTCGCGCTGCGCGTCCAGGTGTCGCGGGTCGCGCTCGACGATGAACTTGAAGTCCTGCACGGCGCGGTTCTCCTTGCCGATACGCTTGTACAGCTGGCCTCTATACCAGCGCGCCCGAACGTTGTTCGGCTGCATACCCACCGCGCGATCGAGCACCTTGATCAGCTCCTCGAGCTGGGCATTGGGCTTCTGCGCCATGATCCAGGCGACGAAGGCCTGGTACTCTGCTTGATCGGGATCATCGGCGAGGGCCTGCGTGGCCTCGGCTTCGGCGGCGGCCAGGTTATTGCGCTTGAGGTGCACCTCGGCTTTCTGGAAGGCCGTCGCCGCGCGCAGCACACGTTGTACGTGCTCCTGCTCCTGTGCTTCCTTTCCGGCGATGCGCACCCGCTGGTCGTACTCGCGACGCTGCACGGGGTCGCACAAGACCTGCTGGGCCTCGCTCATGCGGGCGAAGACGCGGTTCGCCTGCTCCTTGAGGTCGCGGAAGTCCGGCCCCAGGCGGTCCGGGTGCCACTTGCGCGCTAGCGCGATGAAGGCGGTTTGAATGTCTGCTGCCTCGGCCTCCCGCGACAAGCCCAGCACCTCGTAGAGTCCCTCATCGACGCGCTCCGCGCGCAGGGCAATCTCGGCGCGGAAGGTCAGCACCTCGGGGTCGTAAACCGGAGGCGGAATGGAGGCCTGGGACGCTTGCGCTGCGCTGGCGGCGCCGGTGACGGCGCTGGTACCGCCGGGCGGCGTGAACGTCGGGCTCACCGGAATACGCGACGAGGAAGGCGCTTCGTCGACCCCCAACGGCTCCACGCCGGGCACGCCCAGATCGAGCTGGCGCGTGATTGCCAGAGCGTAAATCAAACGCCGCACCCTCAGCGGCTCGGCGAGATCGCGAGCCAGCAGCTCGGCCAAGGGTTGCGGCTTGGCGCGCAGCACCTCGATGACCGAGCGTTCGGCTCGAGCGAAACGAAAACGCAGCACGGGCGCGTCGTGGTGCAGACGCAGGTACCGCTCACCGAGCCGCGTGAGCACCTCATCGACGTGCTCGGCTCGCGCCTGCGTCTCCACCAGGCGCCAGATCAGCGCGAGCGGCTTGCCGCGCACGTGCTCGCGACCGCCCCACTGCTCGAGAAAGTTGGTGTGCGCGTAGTACCCGAACACCGTCTCGGGGGGCAGCGCGATCAGGTGCATCACTTTGCGCAGGAGCTGCTCACGCAGTCCTTCGCGCAGCGTGGCTTCTTCGATGTCGCCATTGCTCAGCAAGACCTCGCCATGCAGCTTGTTGGAGCGCTGCGCCTGCGAGAGCGTGATGGAGCGCTGCTCCTCGCTGAGATCGCCGAGCTGCACGAGCACCTCACCGAGAAAGGCGACAGGGGTAGCCGTGCGGATCTTGGCTGGCGCTCCCAGCTCAAAGTAGATGGCGTGTTTGAGCCCGTCGGGCTCCTCGAGCACCAACGTGCCGGTGAGCTGATGGTCCAACGCGTAGACCAACAGATTCAACAACGGGGTCGAACCCAGCGAGCCAGTCGCTGTGGGCGTAGGAGAGCTCATCGCAGCAGCGCCCACGCAGACTAGCACCGTTGGTCGCGAGTTCACTCGAACTGCCAGTCCGCAGACGCCGGTGCGTCTCGCCGGCCGGGCGCGCGTGTAGGGAAAGAACGCATTCCAGCGCCAAGTGCCGGCCGAGGGACTAGGCTTCGGCCATGCCGCGCGGCCAGATCTTGCTCGTGGACGACGAACCCTCGATTCTCAGCACCCTCAAGAAGGCGCTCACGCTAGAGGGTTATGCGGTGGACGTCGCTGGAGGCGTCGGCGTCGCGGAGGAAAGGCTCGCCAAGAAAGCCTATGACGCGTTGCTGCTGGACGTTGCGCTGCCGGACGGCGATGGCCTCGAGCTCCTCGGCAGGCTGGCGGCTGCCGGCAATGAAGCGGCCGTGATCATGATGAGCGGACACGCGACCATCGACGCGGCCGTGCGCGCGACCAAGCTCGGAGCGCTCGACTTCCTCGAGAAACCGCTGTCCACGGACCGCCTGTTGGTGATGCTCGACAACAGCTTGCGCCTGCTGCGTGCGGAAGCGGAGGCCCGTGAGCTGCGCCGTGCAACGGGCTATTTCGACGAGCTCCTGGGCCAGAGCCGCGCCATGACCGAGCTGCGCGAGCAGGTGCTGCGCGCGGCGCGCTCGAGCGCGAGCGTGCTGCTGACCGGCGAACGCGGGACAGGCAAGGAGCTGGTGGCGCGCGCCATCCACCGCGCCTCGCCCCGGGCCAAGGCACCGCTCGAGCGCCTCAACTGCGCGGCAGTGCCGGCCGAGCTGATCGAGAGCGAGCTGTTCGGACACGAAGCGGGTGCCTTCACCGGGGCCACCAAACAACGACGGGGCAAGTTCGAGCGCGCTCATGGCGGCACGCTCTTCCTCGACGAAGTGGGAGACATGCCGCTCGCCATGCAGTCCAAGCTGCTTCGCGTTCTCCAGGAGCGTGAAATCGAGCGCGTCGGTGGAAGTGAGACGCTACGCATCGACGTACGGGTCGTTGCCGCCACCAACCGCGACCTGAGCGCCGCGTGCACGACCGGTCAGTTCCGACCAGACCTTCTCGACCGGCTGAACGTGGTGCCATTGGAGCTGCCGCCGCTGCG
>DASQDA010000424.1:0-2562 GCA_035634435.1 Polyangiaceae bacterium | reverse complement strand
CCTTGTCATCCCAGGCCACGACCGAGGGCGTGAGGCGCGAGCCCTCCTCGTTTACGATGACCTTGGGGTCTTTACCCTCCATCACCGCAACGACGCTGTTCGTCGTCCCGAGATCGATTCCGATGATTCTGGCCATTTTGTTCTCCTGCTACGCTCGCGCTGAAAGGCCTCTTTGGGGCCTGAGATGAAACCCGAGCTGGTCGGGTCGAAGGATTTGCGACGCAAGATAACCACCCTGATCCGGCGGTCAACTCGGCCGGGTGGGTCAGGCGCGGCTATTGCACCTGACCGACACCCCTCGGCGTCGCCGTTTGAGACTGAAATCGCCGCCGGGGTTCGCAAGCCTATTGACTTGGCGGCTGAGGACGCTACTTTCGCGGCCCCTCGTTCCTGGGGCCGTAGCTCAGCTGGGAGAGCGCCGCGTTCGCAATGCGGAGGTCAGGGGTTCGATCCCCCTCGGCTCCACTCGATTCTTACTGACAGCGCCGTCGGCGGCGAAGCAGTCCGCCGACCAACAGCAGACCGAGAGCGCTCGCCCATCCTTGCGGGCTGCTCGTTCTTCCGCTGGCAGAGCAACCCGTGTCCTCGAGCGCGTCGTCGGCCCGAGGTGGGTCCTGGCATACTTTCTCCGAGCTCTGCTGGCTGGCAAACTGGCAGCTGGCAGCGCCACGGCATTCCGAGTTGTTGGCACAGAGCGGGGTGCACGTGGACGCGGCAGCGCCGTCAGCTGCGTAGCAGAGCAGGCCCTCGGCGCATGAACGGTTGGCGTCACAGGCATCGCCGCTGGCGCCCCCCGGGGCCGGTGCGGGCTCGACCGGCGTCGGACGGTCGCTCTTTCCGCTCGTCGCCCAGAACGGCGGCTCATAGAGACCCTTCTCTGCGGCGAGCAGAGCCACGTCCGTGATGAGCTCGCGCCAGGCCGTCACCGTTCCATAGACGGGCAAGCTGCAATCGACGGCGCCGCGCGAGACGACACCCACCACTTTTCCGTCCGCGTCGAGCGCGGGACCGCCCGAATCGCCTTCGCAGATGCCGGTTTCGCCGACAAACTCACTCACCCGCACGCCCAGGCCGCACGCGCCCGGCTCGCATGCCACCTCGAGATCCCTGCGAACACGCCGCGCGCCCGCGTGACCGGAGTCGTTGAGCCCGTAGCCGACGGCCACGTAGGACTCACCCGCGAGGACCTCGCGGTCGATGCGAGGCACAGCGGGCGTGGCCAGCGCGGCGGGAACGTTCCTCGAGAGGATGATCAAGGCAACGTCGTAGCCGCAGGTATCGTTACCCTCTTTGGGCACGTACACCGAATCGCCCTGGAACCAGGCGGAGTCCTCCTGAAGTTGCATGGCGTTGGTGGCGTAGAGGTCGGTGGCGGGAGTTGGCTCGCCGAACAACGACCTGCCGCAGATCACCTCCTCTTCGCCAGTGCTCGGCGAGACGCAGTGGCGCGCCGTCAAGAGCAGGTTGGGAGCCAGCAGCGTCGCCGTACAGGTGGACGCGAAGCGGCCTCGCTGAACGAACAAGCCGAAGACATTCGGGTGCTCGGAATCTGCCTCGCCCCCGACGATGCCGTGGCCAGCGACCTGCATCGACTCTTCTGTCGGTTCGGCACCTCCGCAGCCCCCAACCCCCAGCAAGCCCGCGAACGCCCCGGCAAGCCATCTTCGCGAACTCAGCTGAGCCATGTAGCTAGCGACCAGTGTAAGCTGTTGCCTGCCAGGGTCGAGATCCCTGGCACACGGGCGGTGATTTAGTGCGAAGCATCCGCGTTTTCCAACCCTTGCCAGTACGACCGGCCCGGATGTTTCAAGCCGTGACCGATCCCAAGGAAATCTCGGCGTGGCAGGCGGATTCCGTGCAAGGCCGGGTCACCGAAGGGTCGATGCTGCAGCTCGCATGGCCAAAGCTCGGCGTCACACTCGACCTCGAGGTGTGCGAGCTCGTGCCGGAACGCCGGGTAGTTTACGGCCATGGGCCGGCGCGGCTGGAGCTCAACGTCACGAGCGGCGGCGTGGAGCTGATACACACGGGTCCTTTCGACGACGACGCTGCGGCCGGAACGGAGTCATCGTGGCGCGTGGCGCTCGCCATTCTCGCTACCTACCTCGGCCGCCATACCCATCGCCCGCGGCGCGTGCATTGGGCGACCGCGCGTGCCCGTGGTAGCGCCGCGCTCTGCCACGCGTACTTCACGCAGGCCGAGCTGCTTTCGAGCTGGCTGGGAGACACCGACACCCCGCTGGGCAACGTGGGCAAGCGGGTCTGTTTGACTCTCGCCGGCGGGCGGACACTCAGCGGTCCCGTCATCGCTCACACGGAGGGGCGTGACCTGGCCTTGCGCTGGCGCGAAGCCGACGATTCGGTGCTGGTGCTCAGAACCCTTCCCGTCAGCTCCGACCCGCACCAGCGCCACGTGCTGGTCGGATGGTCCCGTTGGAGCGAGCTGCCCGACGCCGCCAACGTGACGCGGGAGCTCGACGCCAGTGTCGAGCGGCTCCGCAGGCAGCTCGACCGGATGGCGAACGCCTGAGCCGGGCCCGCATTCGCTCAGTCGGCGAGCGT
>DASQDA010000423.1:0-8101 GCA_035634435.1 Polyangiaceae bacterium | reverse complement strand
AAACGATCCTGGGCCACCGGGAGCGTCGGCCATCCCCACCAGCTCGCGCGATCCCTCGGTGCAAAGCCCTTGCGGCCCCGCGGCATCAGCGCTGCCACACCCGCGCGCTCGCAAGCGTTTTTCACCACCGTCTCGAAGTTCGTCTTCTGCTGGCTGCTCTTTCCGGGCGGCAGCAGGCCATGCAAGTAGATCAAGAGCTCGCGCGTGGGAGCCGGCGGCAGCACGTAACAGGTCTCGGGATCGAGCGCTGGCACACCTTCGATACAGAAATCGCTGCTCACGCCGGCCGGCGGCGACGGCGGCCAGGGCGACCGCGCGGTGACGGGCACGGCAGGGGCGGCCAAAGGCGGCGAGCTGGGTGGCGGCGAGCTCGGCGCGAGCGAGGGGGCCGGAGCCGGCGGCAGTGGCTCCGTGGGTGCCTCGAGCACGCGCGCGCCCGCCGAGCCCTGCTCCGGCGATCGAGCCGGACGCGCGTCAGCGTCCGTCGCGGGGAGCTGGCGCAAGCCATTCGGCGTTTGACAACCCAGGAGCAGTAGTCCTGCTCGCGCGCACCTCGCCCAGGCGACAGGCACGCGCAACCGGCGAGCCGTGCAGGCAGCGCCCTTCCCCCTCGAGGGCGAGCGTCGCGAAGAGTTGAAAGGGCCCGGCATGCTGTCGCTCGGAGCCTACCTCGTCCTGAAAGGTAAGAGCCACAAGGCAGCGCGAAGGCGAACGCGCTCATTAAGCGGGCGCCTCGCACGGACGTTCTTCGGCACGCGGCCTCATGGGGACAACCCAGGAGGCCGGCTCGAGACCCAGCAGTGCCTCACCCGCGCAGCCCCGGGGCCTTCTCGGGTTGCCCGCCCGCATCAAAGCACCCATCATGCCGTCCCGCACCACACTGCTCGAGAAGATAGTGCACGAGGCCGCGCAGGACCTGGCCGCCGCTTACGGGCTGGATGTGCCGTGCACCTCGGATACCGACGATGAGCAGCTCGCGGCGATCATCGGGTTCACCTCCCCGGGCTACCGCGGCTCGCTGGTGGTCTCGATTCCGCAGCGCGTTCTCGAGCAAATCCGAGCGCCCGGGACCACCGCGGCCTTGAGCGACTGGACGGCCGAGCTGAGCAACCAATTGCTCGGACGTGTCAAGAACCGGTTGCTGCTGCATGGGCCGGCCATCAACATCGCGTTGCCGGTTTCCATCGCTGGCAACGCGCTGCGCATCGGCGCCGTGGAAGATCCTCGGGCTCTTCGCAGCGAGCTGAAAGCGGGTGCGCTGCGCGTGATCGTCAATGTGCTGTTCGACGTCGGCTTCGAGTTTACGCCCAGCCACGGAGAGGCACCCGCCGAACCCGGCGACCTGGTACTTTTCTGAGCTAGGAAGAGCTTTCAGCATGTCCAAAACCATTCTGGTCGTCGACGACTCAGCGACGGTCCGTCAGCAAGTGCGGCTCGCGCTCGAACACGTCGGCTTCGCCGTCGAGGAAGCTGAGGACGGCCAAGAAGCGCTGACCAAGCTCGGCCCAGGCATTGCCGCCGTGGTGTGCGACATCAACATGCCGCGAATGAACGGCGTCGAGTTCGTCGAGGAGGTGAGCAAGACGCCCGCGCTTGCTGGCCTGCCGATCCTCATGTTGACGACGGAAGGCGCACCCGAGCTGATCAAGCGCGCCAAGGCCGCTGGGGCAAAGGGCTGGATGGTCAAACCGTTCCGGGCGGACCTGTTGACGGCAGCCATGCGCAAGCTGACCGGCGCCTGAGAGCGCACGCCCTCCTGCAGCCGGGAGCACCTGGCGCGGCGAATGCGCGGATTTTCGAGCCCAGGCGCTAGGCCGCCGACGCGTTCTCTGCCTCGCCCGCCTCGGGACGCTCCAGGACCTTGACGGTTTGTGACTCCGCCACGGCCACGCGGTTGCGGCCCGCGAGCTTCGCGGAGTACATGGCTCGATCGGCGCGGTCGACCAGCACATCCAGCGTATCGCCCGGCTCATAAGCGCTGAGCCCGATGGAGGCGCTCACGGACACCGCAACGCCGCTAGCATCGGCTACGACCATCTGCTCAATCGAGCGACGCAGGCGCTCCGCGAACACCATCGCCCCCGAAGCGTCCGAGCTGGTGAGCACGATCAGGAACTCCTCACCGCCCCAGCGAGCCGTAATGTCCGTGCGACGCGCCGACGCGTGCAAGAGACGCCCCAGCGCGGCCAGCACGATGTCGCCCGTACGATGACCGCGCTTGTCGTTGATGAGCTTGAAGTGATCCACGTCGAGCAAGACCAGCGAGAGTGGATGGCCGTAGCGAGCGCTGCGCTCGACCTCGATTTGCAGCGAGCTGATCAGCGCACGCCGATTCATGAGCCCCGTGAGCGCATCGACGGTGGCGAGACGTTGCGACTCCTCCACCAAGGTCGCCATGCGGATAGGACCGGCGACCTCGCGCGCCACCACCGTCGCGAGGTCGTCGTCCTGCGCCGTTGCCGCCTGAGGCAGGGCAATCGCGAGATGGCCAATGAGGATACCGCCGAGCTCGATGCGGCGCACGATCGGTTTTCCCGCGAGCGGCTCGGCGGACGCATCGTCGTCCTCGACGCAAAGTAGCAGGGCGTCGTCGGTAAACCCCAGTGCCGTGCGTGCTTCCGCTTCCGC
The DNA here is from genome assembly GCA_035634435.1 of Polyangiaceae bacterium. GTDB lineage: Bacteria > Myxococcota_A > Polyangia > Polyangiales > Polyangiaceae > PMG-095. The sequence goes on along the minus strand of DASQDA010000423.1, from coordinate 5,473 downwards.
TTCGGTGCGCGCCGTCGGGTTGCTGTGAAGACCGATCCGCGCTGGCTGCTGCGTCGATATCGCCAGCCAGCGGTAAGTGAGCACGCGCGAGACGAACTGCGAAAACAGGTCGAAGAGACGGTCGAAAGCGCCGCAGGTGCCGAGAGCCCGGACTTCGGCTGCGAGGACGGATTCGAACAGAGCAGCGTCGAGATGCGCGGCAATGCGCTCGCGAATGTCCTGGCCGGCGAAGGTCGTGAAGAAGTCAGCGTCGCCAGCGTGCGCGGCCATGGTTCGCGTGAGCGCTCGAACGAGGTCGCCCATCCGACCCTTGACCACGTATTCGCTGGCGCCGGCCCGCTCTGCCCAGAAGCGGTTTCGCGGGCTATCGGGCCCCCGCAAGATCACGGGCACGTGCTCGGTTGCGGGCTCCGCCTTGAGCAACCGACACAGCTGGACACCGGAAATGCTGGGCATCCACAGGTCCGCGATGACCGCCGAGGGCGGGTCGCCGAGTGCAACGCGGGCGCCCTCGGCGGGATCCGCAGCTATCGAGACGATGTAACCCTGCATGCGCAGGCGATCGGCGAGCGCGTTGTGGGTATCCACTGCAGGATCGATCAACACCAGAGTCTTGGACTTGCTCATGTCGTGCTCCGACTGCGTGGATTCGTGGTCAAAACAGCATCAGCGCGCCCTCGGGCGCCCCTAGAAGCTCCGGGTTCGTCGCGGTGGTGAGGAGAAAGCCGTCGTGGACGCGGACGTCGAGCCAGACGCAAATAGGACCCTCTGCGCTGTCGAACACGTAAGTGGTCACGCGGTCGTCGCGGTCCGATGCAAACTGCATACGCAAGCCCCGCAGAACCATGGGCAGAGCCATGCTCACCGAGGCACCGTGCCCGAGAAGTCTGTTCTTGAAGCGACCGAGCAGCTGGTTGGCCGTCTCGCCGAGCCAGTCCTCGAGCAGCGCGTCGCGTTCGAGCGCGGCGTCCTGGGCTGGCGGCGCCTGAGCGTCGGCCAGCCGCTGCAGTGTCGTTGCTTGCATGCCGAGCCCGATGGCGCCACGGACCTGGTCTCCAGAAAAGCCGACGGCCGCTGCGCGTTCCATGGGCGCCGCCGCGCCCTGGCTATCGCTGACCTTGAGACCGCATTGCTCGATGAGCTCGCGAACGCACGTGCGAATCAGCTGGTCGAAGATCTGCTTGTTGCTCGTGAGCATGGGGAGGATCGGCGCGGCGGCGCAGCCTTGGAGCCGCGAACGCGCCGCCACGGACAGCAGACGGCCATCGCAGCCTCCCCTTAACGAGCGGCGCCGGGTCGACGGCAGCACGGAGGGGGATGTATGCTGCGCACGGAGATCTACCCATGTTGCGCCTCGTCGTCGGAAACCTGAATTACTCATCCTGGAGCGTGCGTGCGTGGCTCGCGCTGAAGTGGGCGTCAGCCGATTTTCGGCTGCACGATGTCGGGTTGAAAACCGAGACCGACTGGAAGGACCGTATCCTTGCCTTCTCCGGCGCTGGCAAGGTGCCGGTGCTGGTAGACGGTGCTCTCAGCGTGCATGAGTCGCTGGCCATCTGCGAGTACGTGGCCGAGCTCTACCCAGCCGCAGAGCTGTGGCCGGCAGACCGCCAGCTGCGAGCTCGCGGCCGCGCGATTGCTTGCGAGATGTTGAGCGGGTTCGCGGCGCTGCGCTCGGCCATGCCGATGAACCTGCGGGGGCGCGCCCGCACGCCGCCCACCGAGCCGGCAGTAGAGGCCGACGTGGCACGTCTGCTGGACATCTGGCAGGCGTCGCTCGCCAGCGGCGGGGGGCCGTTTCTGCTCGGCGCATTCAGCATCGCCGACTGCATGTACTTTCCGGTAGCGGCTCGCTTTCGCACCTACGGGGTCGTCGTGCCAGAGTGGGCGCAAGAGTACAGCCAGCGACTCTTCGAACTAGCTCAGGTTCGGGAGCTGGAAGCGCTGGCGTCCCAGACGGGCACTATCGAGGAGTACGAGAGCGCGCTCGGCTGAGCTCGCTCTCGCACGTTCCCGCGCCAACGCGCTCGGCTGTGGGTCGTCAGTTCGCGGCGGACTGGCGGCTGCGGAACGCGTCGCTCAACAGCACGCTGCGGATGATGCTGCGCAAGGTGCCATCCGACTTCTGCGCCGTTGCGGACACGTAGTCGACCCATTGTTTGTCGTCGGCCTGATTGAGCAGCCGTCCAATGGCGAACGTCATGAACTTCTCCGTCACGCAGCGCGGCAAGCGCGGATCTCGCGCCAGCGCCGCACCCAGCTCAACAGCGCCGTTGAATGGGGTCCCGTCCAGCAATGCACCGCTGGCGTCGATGGCTTTGCCCTCCTCCATGCTGCGGAACGAGCCAATTGCGTCGTAGTTCTCCAGGCCGAAGCCGATTGGGTCCATCAGCTGGTGACACCCCGAGCACGCGGGCGCTGCGCGATGCAGCTCCATGCGCTGACGCATGGTGAGACCGTCCGTCGCTTCCTCGGGCAACGTCGGCACGTCGGGCGGAGCCGGCGGCACCACCGAGCAGAGCAGGCGACTGAAAACGAATTCGCCGCGCTTCACGGGGGAGGTTCGCGACGGCAACGAGGTCGCGGTCAGCCAAGCGCCCATCGTGAGCAGCCCCTGCCGCGGAGCCCCGGTGGTGTCCACGCGCACGAGCTCGGTGGGACTGCTCGCGCCATTGCGTGTCAGCCCGTAGTGGGCTGCCAGCGGCGCGTCCACGAAGGTGAAACGCGAGTTGAAAAGCTGCGAGACGGGCAAGGGCGCGCGCAAGAATTCTTGGAGGAAGCGCCTCGCTTCCGCTTTCATCGATTGGGCCAGGGCCGGCGTGTACTTGGGAAAGGCACTGGCTTCGACCTCGTGCGACTCGATACCTGAAAACTCGAGCCACTTGGCCGCGAAGTTGTCGAGGATGCGGTCGGCACGAGCATCGCTCAGCATCCGGTCGACCTGAGCGGCGACCTGCTCGTCACTCGCGAGCTGGCCGGCGTCGGCCGCCGCGGAGAGAGCCTCGTCGGGCATGGTGCTCCACAGCGCGTAAGAGAGGCGCGTCGCCAGCTCGTGAGGCCCCAAGCGGCGAGCAACGCCCGCCGTCGGCGTCGGATCGGCCTCCACCTTGAAAAGGAAAAAAGGCGACAGCAAGCTGGCTGCGAGCGCGTGTTTCAGGCCTTCGGTGGCTGTCGCCCCGAGCATGCGCGCCGTCGTGATTGGCAGCATCAGGCTCTGCACCTCGTCTGCCGTGACGGGCCGCCGCCAGGCCTTTCGTGCAAACGCACTCAAAACGGTCTGTGCGCAGGCGTCACCGCCGGTGTCGATGTTGCAGGTGACGATCCGGCCTCGGCGCACGGCGTCGCTATAGAGGTCATTGACCAAGGCGTGCGCCGCGTTCTCGTATGCGGTGACGTAGGACGGTGACAGGCTTAGCGAAGAGCCGATGGTATCGAAGTCGCCTCCGAGATCGTCAGCCGGAAAACCGCTGGCCGGCGCGAGCTTGGTGCCGAGCAGGTCGGCGACCGTGTTGTTGTACTCTGCGCGGTTGAGGCGCCGAAGCACCACCGAGCCGGGGTTCTGCGGCGCCTCGACGATCGTGGCGCCGGCCGCGCCAGCACTGCCGCCGATGCTCGAGCCTCCGCTCGTCCCGGACGGCATTCCTGCGGCAGCGCCCGCGGCCCCGCCGCCTGCTGCCGGCGCTGCGCCCGACGCGCCACCGGAGGCGCCGGGCATGCCTGCGCCCGCCGCACCCTGGGCAGGTGCTCCCGGATCGTCCACGGTTCCCGTGCAACCCGCGGCCAGCAAAGCGACGACCAGAAAGCTTCTCACTTGTGCCATACGATCGGCTCCTTACCGTCATCGCCGAACGCGGTCGTTTTCACGCCGTAAAGCTCGAGCAGAGTTATGAAAAAATCGCCATAGGTCTTCACGAGGGTAAAGTCGCGGTTCGTCGGAAAGCGCACGTGGCGATCGGGGGTCACCAGACCTCCCAGTCGCCCGGCTAACAGAATCGGGTGGTCATCGTGGTTATGGCGGTTGCCGTCGGCAATTTCGCTGCTGATCCAGACCAAGGTGTTGTCGAGCAGCGACTTGCCGTCGGCGTCCTGCAGCTCCTTCAGCTTGCGAATGAAGCCGGCAATCTGCTCCATCTTCCAGATGAACATCGCCCGGAACTTCGCGACCAGCGCTGCCGAGTTGGAGTGGTGGGAAACGCTGTGGTCACCGGCGTCGCCGCCGGCGGCGGCAACGGCAGGGATGAAGGACAGGTTCCGACTCGTCAGCGCGTCGGACATCATGAAGGTGATGACGCGGGTGACATCGCACTGGAATGCGAGCGCCATCAGCGTGTGCATGTAGTCGAGCTGCTTTGGAAAATCCAAAGCGGCCGCGGGCGCCGTGGGCGGCGTACAAGCGGCCCCCACCGGCTTGCTCTGCAGCTCCTCCTCGAGCGCGCGGATCCCGGTGAAGAGCTGGTCCACCTTGGCGTTGTCGGCGGGGTTGAGCCGGTTTTTCAGCCAGTCCCTGTGCGGCACGACGCTGTCCAGCACGCTCTTGCGAAGAGCTCGCCGCATATCGGCTTCAGCCGAGCTCGTCGCTGGATCCGTGCCCTGAAACAAGCGGTCGAATGCCTTACGCGGATCGATCTCCTTGCCGAGCGGCGTCGCATCTCCAAGCGGATAGCTGACGGTGCCGTCGGCGTTTGCTTGCGAGGGGCCGCGCCACGAAATGCTGCGCGTGTAGTAGGTGCCGAACACATCCGTGGGTCCGGCGTTGTGGGTACCGAGCTGAAGCGAGTGAACCCCGCGGCAGCCCTTCTGCGCGTCGGCGATCGCCTGGTCCACCGACATGCTGGTGCGCTGCGCATTCTTGGCCGGCTTGCGCGCCGTCAGCATCGCGCCGCAGCCGATGGCGTGGTCGCCGAATTCCTTGCGGCGCTGCTGGTTTTCCAGACCACTCACGAACACCAGCTCCGACTTCAGATCCTTCATGGCGTCCAAAGTCACGGGCAGCTGCCAGGCCGCTCCGGACCCGGTTCCCTTGGCCACGTGCTCGGCCATGTGGTGCCCGTTCGGGAACATGTAGGCCAGGAAGCGCTTAGCGGGCGCACACTCGACCGCGCCGGCTCGCCGCGAATACAGCAACGATGGCAGCATTGGCAACGTCACCGTCACCCCTGCCGATGTGATGAAGCGTCGTCGCGAAAACCGCGCGCTGTCGCTGTCCATACTGGCTCTCCTGTCCGGCCTGGGGACTCCGAGTCCCAGCAGGCGTTATTGGTAAAGGGCGTGAGGGGGCCCAAAGGGACCACCAGCAATGGATTGCAGAGTCTTTTCCGGCCACAGCACTCATTTCCCACGACGCAAGAACACATCGCGCCCGTTCTTCAGCTCCTGACGGACGATTCCGTTTAGAACGCACTGATGCTGGCCATGCTTCTTCATGCAATTTCGGATGACGGATCCTGGCCGTTGCCCGGATTATCCTGTCGAA
>DASQDA010000422.1:0-13169 GCA_035634435.1 Polyangiaceae bacterium | reverse complement strand
GAAGGGGATGACGTCGTGAATGGTCACCACCACCGGCGCTCGACCGATGCCGATGAGCAGGGCGCCGCAACTCGGTACGATGGCGTGATAAATGTCGTCCCGCTCCGCAAACACGCTGCGCAGGAAGCCAAGCACCTTCTTGCCTGCCGCAGCGACACTGCCGGAGGGGCCCTCATCTACCAGACGCAAGCGCACGTTGGCGGACTGCGAGGTGATGTTCTCGACGAGCTCACACGTGTAGCGGTCGAGACCGCGACCCGTCGTTCGGCTGGAGTGATACGGAAAGCTCACCACGCAGAGCTTCAGCTCTTCGCTCGCCTGCGCGCCCTTACCATTCCAGCTCGCTGCCTGCGGCGAAGCAGCGGCGGCCGCCGCCTCAGGCGGCATTCAAAATCTCCGAGAGACACCGCACCACCTTGGCCAGCTGCTGCTCGCTCAGCGTCGGGCCGCTCGGAAGATAGAAGCTCCGCAGCGCCACGGCGTTGGCACGCGGGCATTCATCAGCGCGCGTCCAGCCGCGTTCGATGAACAAATCTTGCATGTTATAAGGCACGAACCCCTCGCGCGTCTCGACGCCCGCGCTCCGCAGCCGAGCCATGACCTCGTCGCGACGTGTCGCGAAGCGTCCGCCTAGAGCAAGGTGGTACATCCAGTAAACGTTGCGGGCGTAGCCTTTCTCAACGGGCAATTCGAGCTCGCTGAAGCGGCGCAAGTGGTCGCTGTAGTAGGCAGCTATCCGGCGCTTGTTCGCGATGATCTCGTCGATGCGCTCGAGCTGCGCGCAGCCGACCGCTGCCTGCAGATTCGTCATTCGGTAGTTGAAACCGATATCGCTGTGCATGAACTTGTTGGTGCGGCCGAACGCCAGGCTCTTGAGCGACCTGGCCCGCTCCGCAAGGGCCGGATCGTTGGTGGTCAGCATCCCGCCCTCGCCCGTGGTGATGATCTTGTTGGCGTAGAAGCTGAAGCAGCCCATGTGACCGAGGCCGCCGACCTTTCTTCCCTTGTAGAGCGCGCCATGGGCCTGCGCGCAGTCCTCGATCACGAACAGCTTGTGCTTCTTGGCCACCGCCAGCACGGGATCCATGTCGACGGGATGGCCAAACAGGTGGACGACGATGATCGCGCGGGTTCGCGGCGTGATTTTGCGCTCGAGCTCAGCGGGGTCGAGGTTGAGCGTGTCGGGCTCGATGTCGATGGGTACGGCTTTGGCGCCCGTGTAGTGCACGGCAAAGAACGTGGCCATGTTGGTGAGCGTTGCCACCAGCACCTCGTCGGAAGGGCCCAGCCCGAGCGTTGCAGTCGCAAGGTGCAATGCCGTGGTCCCGTTGCTCACCGTCACTGCTTGCGAGCAACCGCAGTAGCGCGCGAACTCGGTCTCGAACTGCTCGAGGTGCCTGCCGAAGTAGCCGGAGATCGCGCCGTCGGTCAGGGCCTGGTTCACGTAGGTGCGCTCGCGCTCACCGAGCCAGGGCGCCGCAACGGGCACGACCTCGCTCTCATTACTCGTGCTCATGTTGGCACTCCGCGTCCTCTGCTCCCACGGGCCTTTGCGACAGCGCGCAAGCCCCAACGCGACCGCCGGACGCAGCACTTCATGGTGCTCGTGGTACGGCACGCGCCCGGAGCTGTCAAGGCGATGGAATCGCTACCTTTATGGCGGCCAGCGCGGCGTCGACGCGGCCCTCGCGCCTTGGGGGAGGCTAGCTGCGTGTGCCGAGGAACACGACGTTCCAGCTATCGAAGCCAGGGTTCCCCTCCGCCATGAAAGGGCGAACCTCTTGCACCGTCAGCCCGGCCATTTCGCAGAAGTGATAGATTTCCGGGCTGAAGAAGTAGCGCGTCGTGTGGGTCTCACGTAGCTCTTCGACGAGCCCGCTCTGCTTGTCTTTGATGAACACGTGGTAGTTCACGTCCACCAAGTTCTCGTTGGCGTGCATCACGGGCTCGGCGAGACGCGTCACCTGAATGTTCTCGTCTTCCAGCCGCTTGATGCGCACGGTTGGGCGGTCGCTCAACACCGCCGGGCCGTACCAGCAATCGAACAGGAAGAGGCCGCCCGGCTTCAGGTGCTCACGAATGGTCGTCAGCGCCTGTTGCAGATCCTCATTGCGGGTCTGATAGCTCATCACGTGGAAGAGCGAGACGACGACACCAAAGGTCTTACCCAGTCGCACGGAGCGCACATCGCCCTGCACGAACGTGGGCGCCGCCTGCGGACCACCGAACGCCGCCTTCTCCTGTGCGGCGACCGCCAGCATCTCTTCGGAGAGGTCTACCCCGGTAAGCTCGTGCCCCATCCGCGTGAGAAAGAAATCGTGCTTGCCGGTTCCGCAACCCAGGTCGAGGATGCTCACCGAGCCGGGGCGATGTCGCTCGATCAGGCCATGCACGTACGCGGCTTCCGCGGCGTAGTCCTTGTCCTTGTACAACAGGTCGTAGTAACGCGAGTAGGCGCCGAAGACGGACATGGATCAGGGCTTAGCGCTCGGTGTGAAAGTTTAGTACGGCACGCTTTCTAACGTGTCAAGTGGCCGCGCTGCGGCGCACCGCGAGTCAACGCTGACGAGCGGCGCTCACAGCAAGCTCCAGCCAAACTTCACTAGGTAGTAGAAGACGATGAGCTTGGGAATGCGTAACAACGCGATCACCCCGTAAACGGACCACGACACGCGGTGTGCTCCGGCGAGATAACACAGCATCGAATAGGCTACGGGAGTGAAGCTCGCGATCGCTGCCGCTCGGTAAGCCTGGCTACCGTTCAAGCGCTGCACCCGGTTCGTCGAACGCTCCAGCCAGCGCGCCAGGCGTGGCCATCCAGCGAGGCGGCGCGCCATGCAATAGCCAGTCGTGCCGGCCAGCAGCGACGCAACGCAGGTTACCAGCAGTGTGAGCCAAGCTGGGTCGCCGGCGGCGATGCTCAGCAGCATGTAAAACTGGGGTGGGACGGGGAAGCTGAAGGCGTCCGCGATGAACGTGCCGAGCGCCATGCCGAAGAAGCCATAGCGGTCGACGAATCCACGGCCCACCGTCTCGAGCTCCGGGCGGAACGCGCGAGCAATGGTCGCGACGATCAGCAAGAGCACCAGCAGGGCTGCACCCCAGCGCAACAACAGTCGCCAAGGAACGCCTTCAGCGTCGCTGTCAGGTCGCGCGGCCTCCGGCCGGTCCTCCGCGGAGGCGTCTGCGCTCATCGGAGCAAGCCTTGCGTCGTTTGGCGCCTGATTCAAGGCACCGTCACGCGCGGCTTCACTTCGTTCGTGACAGGCGCTCGGCGCGACGATTCCACGCGGGCACGATCGTCAGCTGGCAGACAGCAAAGTAGAGCAGCGTGAGCGCGCCGGGAAACGCTACCAACGGCGGCACGGGCTTGTCGAGACCACGCGCCACGAGGGCCAGTGCGATGCTGCCGAGCAGGCCGAAAAACAGGCCAAAAATGCCCGACATTCCCGCGACTCGCCAGACCCCCAACCTTCGATCTCGCTCGGGGCGCAGGAACAAGAACGGCCCCCACTTCACGTCCGCGTCACAAAAGTCAATTACCAAATCGTCCGCCAAGACACTATCTTTCTGAAACATGGCCAAGCCGCATACGGGGCCGCTCGAGGGAACGGCGCAAGCCCGGCCCCTTTAACCCCACCGCCGGCCGAGTTGTTCCGAAAAAACAACGCCCCCTGTTTTCCCGGGCGATCGGTCAGCTCCTCCTCAGGGTCGTATGACCTGCGTGCCCGTGGGAGGCGTGAAGGCAAACTCGCCAGGCGGCGGCTTGGTGTTCACTTCCGGATTCAGAAAGTCGAAGCGGTTCCTGTTGCGCTGTGCATCGAGCAGCATCACGCGGCGCACCTGGTAGGTGCCGGCATCGATGTACAGAAACACCTTCTGGTAGGCGGGAGTTGCCTCTTTGGGTTCGCCGAGCAGCACGTAGCCACCTTCCACGCCCATCTGCTTCGGGTCGAGCTTGCTGAGCTTGAACGACTGCTTGAGACTGCCGCCGCCGGTCAAGAAGGCCAATGCGGCCGGGTACTGACTCTTTTCCAGCGGCTGCTCGTACATCTGCTTGTTCTCCTTTTCGAAGATCTTGATGAGCTTGCCGTCGGATACGACGCGGTTGCCGTTATTGGTGTAGCGCCAGCTCATCTTGCCGGGCTTCTCGAAGATGACGGAGCCGTTGCTGTCCTTGGTCTTGTTGTAGCCGTACACCACGTAGCGCTGGCGGAAGCCGGCTTTGAACGTCTTGCTGCGGTCGTAGAAGCTCTGCACTCGCTCGGCGATCTCATCGGCGCTGAGCACGGCCGCGGCAGCCTTGGGGGCCTTTGCTGGACCGGGCTTTGACGGTTCGGGCTTGCCTTGAGCGTGGACGGGGACCGCGGCAGCGAAAGCGGCCGCGGTGATCAGGTACCCAGTTAGCTGACGTCGGTTCATGGCAGGTCCATTTGGCTCGAAACGAGCTCAGTGCATCAGACGTTCGCTGCGGCCGTTCCATTCGCAACGGCCACATGGCCGGCAGGTTCTAGCACTCTTTCCTGGAGAACCGAACCCGCCGGCATTCGGAGCCGGTTCCTGCAGCGGCAAGCCGCCCCGGTCAACGGGCGCGCGACGAGGGCAAGCGGCGACCCAGCGCCTTCATCAGCCGTTCATTGGCCGGCGCTCGCTTGCCTTCCGCGTTGGATAACGCCCGCATGAGGGTGCCAATCCGCAGGTGCGTGATGGCCAGCGCCAGCGCATCCGCGGCGTCACTCTTCGGCACCACCGTCAGGCTGAGCATGGCCCGCACCATCTGCGCCACCTGGTCTTTGCCGGCCTGGCCGTTGCCCACCACCGTGAGCTTCACGCGCGCCGGAGCGTACTCGAACGTCTCCACGCTGGCCCGCTGAAGACAGAGCAGCACCACCCCGCGCGCGTGACCCAGCTTGACGGCTGCCTGCGCGTCCTTGTGGAAGAAGAGAGTCTCGACCGAGCCCACGCTCGGCTGGTGTGTGGCGATGATTTCGCTCAGCTGGTCGGAGATGCCGAGCAGACGCTCAGCCAGCGGCGCGCCCGCTGGCAGGTTGACCACTCCATGAGCGACATGTTGCAAGCGCGTGCCTTCGCGCCGGACCACACCCCAGCCGAGGTGCAACGTACCTGGGTCGATACCGAGCGCGAGCACAGTCGAGTGCTAGCAGCATCAGGGGACGATGGAAAGACAAACACCCGCTGCCTGCCGATGCGGGCGCTGACGGGCCCTGCATGCGTGCCGCCTCTGGGGTCCGCGCCTGCGCTCAGCTGCTCGCAGCCGGGTACTTGCCGATGGCGGGGCTATCGAGAGCTACCCTTCGACGTTCTCCGCGGCTCACGCGCTCGACGAGCTCGTCGACGCAGCCAAACAGCATCGAATTGTCGTGCTGCGGGCGTCTTGCCAGGGCCGCCGCGTGCCCAGCGAGCTGCCCCAGGAAACGCGCGAGCGTCTCGCGGCTCAGCTCCCGGGCGAAACCGCCGTAGCCAAGCTCCGAGAGATAACGAGCGTTGAGCTCTTGCTCGAACTGGCCCACGACGGGCATCGAGAGCAAGGGAACGCCCAACGTGACAGCCTCGCTCATCAAGGAAAAGCCCCCGCCAGCGATCACCGCCCGTGCGGTGCGCAGGTCATCGACGAAGCGGCTCTCGGAAAAGGCGCAGAGCGTCACGTTGCCGTCGAGCCCCTCACGCCCCAGACCATACACCCGGAAGCGATAGGGTAACTTCTTGAGAACGCTCAAGAGCTGATGATTGGTGCTCTGTGTCTGGTACACCAACACGTGCTCGCCCGGCTCGCGTCGCGCTTTCAGCAGCTCGGGACGCAGCACGGGCGGCACCAGCGTCGTGTACTTTGTGCGGACGGGCGGCGTGAAGAAGCTGGTGATGAGGTAGTGGTAGGCACCTGGGACCTTGGCCTTCACGGCCAGGCGCGCCAGCCGAAGGTCGAGCTCGCTGCCCTGCACCAGCCGCCTGTCATGCTGGCAACGATTGATGATCTGCATGTTGTCGATGCTGACCACGGGCAAGCCATGCCTGCGAGCGTACAGCGCCGCCCAGGATTCGAAGTCGCTGATCACGAGCTCGGGACGAAAGCCATCCTCCGCCACCTTCTTGTAAACCTCTACGTTGCGGCTCACGGCCTGGGGCGCGTGCTTGAGGTTGTGAAAGATGCTGGCGCGGCGGGCGAGCTCGTTGCCTAAGTAGGTGAGCGACAGCCCCGCGATGGCCTCCAGGGTCACGTTCGGGTGCTGCAGCCTCTGCTCCAGAAAGGCGTGCGCTCTGCCGGAAACCACGATCTTGATGACGTGACCGCGGCTCGCGAGGTGCTCGATGATGACGCGGCTGCGCGTCGCGTGGCCCATGCCCTCGCCCACCACACCGTACAGAATGCGCACCGCCGTAGCATGGCACAACTTGGCAAGCGCAGCGGTTACTCGCAGCGCGGCTCGACCCGGCAGCAAAGCCGATGTAAGACCCGCGCGTGACCCTCACTCTGACCGGTAAACAGCGTCGCCATCTGCGCGCCCTGGCTCATTCTCACAAGCCCGTGGTCCAGATTGGGCACGCTGGGCTGACCCCCGCTGTCGTCGCCGCGGTGGAGCAGGCGCTCGAAACGCACGAGCTCGTCAAAGTTCGGGTTTCCGGGGAAGCGACCCAGGCGGTGAGCGAAATCGGCGCCCAGCTCGCGCTCGAAACCAGGTCCAGCCTGGCTCAGGAGATCGGCCGCACGATCCTGCTGTATCGCCGCCGTCAACAGAGCCCCACCATCGTGCTGCCCAAAGCGGGGCCCGCTCGCTCCACGGCGAAGGGCAGCTGAGCATGGCGCCCCCCCGAGTCGTGCGGCAGCAAAACTCTGCCAATCTGGTGTGGATCGATCTGGAGATGACGGGGCTCGACCCGCAGCACGATGCCATCGTGCAAGCCGCGCTGGTGGTGACCACGGCCACGCTCGAGCCGCTCGAAGAGTTCGTCTGCGACGTTTGGCAACCACCTTACGTGCTCGAGCGCATGTCGCCCTATGTACGTCAGATGCATGAGCGCACCGGTCTGCTGAAGCGACTCGACGCTTCCACGACCGACGTGAGCTCGGCCGAAAAGCAGTTAATCGAGCGGGTCACCGGCTGGTGCACCTATCCGGCGGTGCTGTGTGGCAACAGCATCGGTCAGGACAAGCGTTTCATCGATCGCTACATGCCGGGGCTGTCGGGCTACTTGAGCTACCGCACCGTGGACGTCTCCTCGATCAAGGTGCTCGCGCGCCTGTGGTACGGCGAGGCAGGCAGCTTCGCCAAACCCACCGACGGTGAGCACGACGCGCTGTTCGACGTTCGTCAGTCCATCGCGGAGCTCGCCTTCTATCGCGACAAGCTGTTCCGTGCGGAGGGACTGCGCACCTAGCGCTCGCCCTCAGGCTGCCTGAGCCTCGATCGAGTCCCAGAACGCACGCACCAGGGGAGTCTTGAGCGAGCGGCGTTCGGTGCACACGCCGACACGGAACTCCCCGACCCTTGGCTCCACCTCGAGCACACGCACCTCGGCGCGCAGCGGGCTCTTGTCGACCACGAGCCGCGGCACCACGCCAACGCCGCAGCCCAGACTGACGAGCGATAGAATGGCTTCGTTGCCCGCCACCTCTCCATAGATGAGCGGCCTGACCCGACGCTGCGAAAACCAGCGCTCCGCGGCCGCGCGCGCCAGACCCGCGGCGGGTAGAACGATGGGAACCTCCGCCCAGGGAACCGGTCGTCGCTCCACCAGACGGCTCGCCTCGCACTCGGAGGCGGGCGCCACCAGCACGAGCGGAGTGACGACCACCACCCTCGCCTCCAGCCCGCTTGGAATGCGTTGCGGAAGCGCCGCCACACAGACGTCGGCGGCGCCTTGCTCCAGCATACCCAGCGCGTTCGTCGCGTAACCGGTCTCCAGCTCGATGTGGATCTCGGGGTAGGCGCCCCGAAAGGAGCTGAGAATGCGCGGCAGGAAACTCTGAACGGCGGTCACGGAGGCGAAGATGCGAATAGTGCCCGTAAGCTGCTCCTCCGCCGCTCGCAGGCGCTGCCGGAGCGATTGAAAGCGGGCAAGGGTCTCGGACGCGTGCTCGCGAAAGAGCTCCCCGGCTTCGGTGAGCGTCACGCTGCGCTTGTCGCGGACCAGCAGCGCTCCGCCGACGTCGCGCTCCAGGCGCTGAATCGTGCGTGAGAGCGCCGACAGGCTGATGCCGCATTCACGGCTGGTCCGCGTGAAGTGCAGCGTCCGCGTGAGATGCAAGAACAGCCGCAGCGCATCGTAGTTCATAGTCGTTGCTCCAAACGCAACATAGATTGGCTCGCTCCGTCGTGTCGCGCAACAGCGACAACCCGCCGCGTCCGGGCCGCTGACTTTCGGCTGGGAGCTGCTCCAGTGGCGCGTTCTTGGCGTGGACGGGGAGCTGGGCCTCAGCTAGTACATCGCCCCGGAAGGCTCGCCCTCAGAGCCCATTTTTCGGGCTCCCCTCCGCAGCTTATGGATCGCGTCTAATGCCGAAAGCTTTGATTACGGGCGTCACGGGTCAGGATGGCTCGTACCTGGCGGAGCTCCTGCTCAGCAAGGGCTACGAAGTGCACGGCGTCGTGCGGCACAGTAGTACGTTCAATCGCGCGCGCATCGACCACCTGCATGAGTACGCTGGACAAGAGGGCGGCCGCCTGGTGCTCCACTACGGGGACATGCTGGACACCTCCAGCATCATTCGGATTCTGGAGCGCACCGAGCCGGAGGAGATTTACCATCTTGCAGCTCAGAGCCACGTCAAGGTGTCCTTCGAGCTCCCCGAGTACACGGCTCAGGTGGACGCCGTCGGCACCTTGCGCCTGCTGGACGCCCTGCGGGAAACGCGCCTGAAGTCGCGGTTTTATCAGGCGTCCACCAGTGAGCTCTACGGCAAGGTGCAAGAGATTCCGCAGACGGAGAAGACTCCGTTCTATCCGCGCAGCCCTTACGGAGTCGCCAAGCTCTACGGCTACTGGCTGGTGGTGAACTACCGCGAGTCTTACGGGTTGTTCGCAGCGAACGGCATCCTGTTCAATCACGAATCGCCGCGCCGCGGCGAAAACTTCGTCACCCGGAAAGTGACGCTGGGGGTCGCTCGAATCCGTCTGGGGCGCCAGGAGAAGCTGGTGCTCGGTAACCTCGACGCACAGCGCGACTGGGGCTACGCGCCGGAGTACGTCGAGGGGATGTGGCGGATTTTGCAGCACGACAAGCCAGAAGACTTCGTGCTGGCGACGGGTCGCTGCTTTACCGTCCGCGAGCTCGTGACCCGCGCGATGCAGCGTGCCGACTTCGAGCTCGAGTGGAGCGGCAACGGCGTGAATGAGCGCGGCATCGACAAGAAGACGGGCAAGGTGCTGGTGGAGATCGACCCCGAGTACTACCGGCCTTCGGAGGTCGACCTGTTGCAGGGCGATGCCAGTAAGGCCAAGAGCCTGCTCGGCTGGCAAGCGAAGACGAGCTTCGAAGACCTGGTCCACATCATGGTGGACGCAGATGTGGCGCTGCTCGCCAAATCCGCTCGCTAACGCGCGCAGACTTCAGAAGGCAACCTTGTCTTTGCTGCGGCCGTCGTAAGGGCCCTGCTTCACCTCGAGGATCTTGGTGTCTTCGAGGATTTCGAAGCCATGGCCGCCGCCGGTCAGCAGCACCAGATCGCCCGCATTGAGCTCCACGTCGGCCGCGTGTTGCCGCTGGTCGTCATACAAGGTCAAGCGGGCCTTGCCTGCGCTCACCAGGATGGCTTCTTGCACCCGTTGCACGGAGATCTCCCGTGGCAGGTGCGAATGATTCGGGATGACCTCGCCAGCGCGGTAGAAGTTCATCCCGAGCTGTAGGGGTTCGCTGGGGTTGCTCAGGAAGTTGTACTTCTCGTCGCTCGAGGCGTTCGCCCTCACCAAAATGGCGAGCAGCGCGTCTCCTGCGCGAAAAAAAGTCACTCCCTGCACGAATTGCTCTCCTGAAAGCGCATGCTCGAGCATAACCACGGCGGCTAGCCGGAGCAAAGACTCGAGGTGGGTGACCGCAGCGCGCCGCTGGGCTCGCCACTACGAGCCCAGGCGCGGCCCTCGAGGCGCGCTCGGCCTGGCTGGGGTTGCCAAGCGCTGCGCGGCGCCGAGCAAGCGCGCCCGTAGCAGCGGCGGCCCCCCAACCAGCGCTCAAGCCGTGAGGCTGCGCTCCCGGACGACCGCGGGCGCGGCCTGTGCGAGCAGCTGCTGGCCACAAGGCAGGACGATGTCGCTGAGCACCGCGCGACGCACCTCTGCGCGCGTGTGGGCGGGCAGAACGCCGTGCTGCGCGAGCGCGAGCTCGTCTGTTTGGGGGCCTGCGTCGTGCTGGGCCTCTGCCTCGACCTGCAGCTCGCGCGCCACCAAAGAGAGCTCGTCGGCAATGACGTCGCGTACCCCTTTGCCATCCCGCTTCAACGCCCAGGCCACGAAGCGCCACGCCAGCTCGGCGTGCGCGCGCTCGTCTTGCTGGATGCGCTCGAGCACGCTCAGCACGGCCGCATCTTGCGCGCACGCGGCCGCCTCAGCGGCTTCCTGTGCGGCGATGGTTTCGCCGATACAGCCCTCACGCACCACCAATCGCACGATGCTCTCGAGGTTCGTGCCCTCGAGCGCGGCGTCCATGGGCAGAACGCCGGGACCCACGTCCCGATCCAGGTAGACGCTCGCCAGCTCGAAACACAGCCGCGCGTGCTCGGTTTCGTCCGCCATGGCTTGCTGGCACGCGAGCAAGAGCTCCCGCGGCGCGCCCACGTGCAAGAGCTGCAGCGCGAAGCGCGCGAACGCCGCCACCGAGGCGTGCTCCATCAGCGCGATCTTCGTCCACTCTGCGCCCAGGCGTTCCCGCTGCGATGAGCTCAGCTCAGTCAGAGCGGGCGAGGCGTCCAGCTTCCCGCGCCAGGCCGCAGAAGTCTCGGCGCACGCCAGCCGCTCTTGCCCTTGCACCAGGAAAGGGCGGCCGCACGCAGGACCCGTGATCGGCTTGCACGCGCGCACACCACTCACTACGGCGCAGTAGTAGGTCCCCTGCCCACAATCGGCGTCCGTCTTGCAGGTGTCTTCGGGCGACTGGCACGCATACGCTGGCCTCTCGCCGCAGCCGAAACCGTAGAAGGGAGTCCAGGCAGCGCACTTGAGATCGCCCGCGCAGTCCTGGTCGCTCTGGCACTTCGCAGTGGCACACATTCCGAACTCGGGACCGCAGACACAGAGGTTGCCCGCGCCACAATCGGCGTCGCTGGCGCAGCCGTACTGGCACGTCCTTGCCAGAGAGCCGAAGGGTCCGCAGTAGCCGTACGGCTTCTCGGTGCAATCGGCGTCACTGGCGCACTCGCCGTACGGAGCGTCCGCCGGAAGCGGGACGGCTGGACGCGGCAAGTTGCTCTCGCACTTCACCGGTGCGGGTCGATGGACAACGCCGTCGTCGCAGCGCCAGAGGCCGCTCTCGACCCCACCTTCGACGATCGGGGTGGATCCCTTGCACGCACTCTGCATCGACTCACCCGCAGTGCCGCCGTTCGGCTGAGCGCCAGTGCCGCCGTTCGGCTGAGCGCCAGCGCCGCCCTTGGGCGCGCTCGTTGTGCCACCCGACGTGCCGCCTGAGGTGGACCCACCGTTCACCACCGCACGGCCACCGACGCTCTGCAACATGCCGCCACCGGGCGTGGGAGAGGGACCCCCGCCCGCGCCACCCGCCTCCGCCTCGTGCGATGCACTCTGGCCGCCGCATCCCGGCAGCAAGCCAAGGCTACCCAGGAGCGCCCAGCACCAAACGTCGGTCCGCGTTCGCAGCATTGAAGCCTTCCACCCGCCTGGTGTGCCAGATGTTGGCACAGCAGCGGTCACACGCGTGGATTCAGCAAGGTCCGTGCCGGTGCGCAGCGATCGACCGGCACCGGCGCGAAGCTCCGTAAAACCCACACTGGAGCTCGTGGGCGCATTGAGCTAAACGCCCAGCATGGGCGCACAGTGGAAGCAAAAGGGCCGTGAGCAGAGCTCGGACGCCAAGGGGCGCCTGTTCACCAAGCTCGCCAAAGAAATCATGGTTGCCGCCCGCACGGGTGGTCCCGATCCAGCGAGCAATTCGCGGCTGCGATTGGCGATGGAACAGGCCAAACGCGCCTCGATGACCAAGGACACCCTCGAGCGCGCCATCAAGAAGGGCGCCGGCCTGCTCGATGGGCAGGCAAACTACGAGACCATCGTTTACGAAGGCTTCGCGCCGCACCAGGTGCCCGTGATCGTCGAGTGCTTGACGGACAACAAGAACCGAACTGCGCCGAACATGCGGTTGCTGTTCAAGAAGGGCCAGCTCGGCGCCAGTGGCTCGGTGAGCTGGGATTTCGATCGGCGCGGCGCGGTCGAAGCCGCGCCGCCGGCCAGCGGCGAGGACGCCGAAGAGGCTGCCATCGAGGCGGGTGCACAAGAGGTGGAGCCGGCCGAGGACGGTCAGCACCGCTTCATCACCGATCCGGCGGACCTGGACACGGTGTCCAAGGCACTGACGGCGCGCGGCTGGCAAGTGACGGCCGCGAGCCTCACCTGGATCCCGAAAAATCCGGTAAAGCTTGCCGACACCGCCCGCGCCGAGGTGGAGGCGTTCCTTGCGGCCATCGACGAGGACGACGACGTCCAGACGCTGTATGTCGGCTTAGCTTGACCCAACGCCCGCCAGCCGCAGCCCGTCGCGCAAATACGCTTCGTCGGCAGGGCGCAGCAGCGGATTGACCTGCAACAGCCAGAGCAGCGCGCGCTCGGAAGCAAGCTCGAGCGTCGCGCAGATCTTGAGCTGAAACTGCTGAACGAACCGGGCCGCGTGCTCGCGCGCGGCGTCGAGCTCGCCGCGATGGGCATGCGCGGCGGCGAGCAGCGCGCGGGTATCGACGAAGGCATCGGGCGCGCGGGAGCCGTAGCGAATGCAGTCGTCCAGCCGCCGTGCCACGAAGCACGGAAAGGCCGCCGCAGCGCAGTACCAGTCGGGGTGCTTGGGGTTGAGACGCAGCGAGCGTTCGGCGAGCTCACAGGCGCGGTCGGGCTCTCCGAGCTGCGCCAGCGCGAGGGCCGCGTGCACCAGCAGGTCCGTGTCGTGCGGGTTGAGCTCGAGAGCCCGCTCCAGGTGGCGCTGCCCGAGCTCGA
>DASQDA010000421.1:0-2835 GCA_035634435.1 Polyangiaceae bacterium | reverse complement strand
GCCTCGAGCTCCGCGTCGGCGGGGCGACACTCCGCGTGATGCCCGGCTTCGACGCCGCCTTGCTGCGCGCCATCGTCGCAGCCCTGCAGGAGGACGCGCCGTGATCGGCGCGGGCTGGCCGATCTACGTCGCGCTCGAGCCGGTGGACATGCGGCTCGGCAGCGAGCGGCTCGGGGCGCTCGTGCGCGAGCGGATGGGCGCGGAGCCACGCTCGCGCGCGCTGTTCGTGTTCATCGGCAAGCGCGGGCAGACCATGAAGGTGCTGACCTGGGACGGCAGCGGCGTGATCGTGATCCACAAGAAGCTCGACGGGGGTCGGTTCGAGCTGCCGCGTGCGACGCGCCCCGGCGAGCACCACCTCGTGGTGAGCGACGCGATCTTCGAGGTCATCTACCAGGGCGTCTCCGTGAACCCGCCGCGCGCACCGCGCCGCCTGCATTGATCACGAGCGCACTCTGCGCTTGCAGCGGGAGATCGCCGTCGCGTATAGGGAGAAGCCGTGGCCCGCACGCCGTCGCCTTCGACGCTGCCGCCGAGCGAGCTGACCTCGCTGGTGTCGACGCTGCAGACCGAGCTGGCCGGCGTGAAGGCGGAGCTGACCGTGAAGGTGCAGGCGCTCGAGAGCACGATCGCGAACCTGGCGCACGAGAACACGCTGCTCAAGCGGCGGCTGTACGGCACCAAGACCGAGCGCAGCCACACCAGCGAGGCGCAGCTCGCGATGGGCGACCTGCTCGCGGCAGAGCAGCAGTTGCAGCGCGAGCTCGCGCAACACGTCAACAACGCGCACGCCGCCGCGGCGCCCGATGACGATGCGGCGGCAGCACCGCAGTCGCCGCCGAAAGGCGCGAAGCCGCGCGGGCGACGCGACCTGTTGGCCAGCAACCTCCCTCAGTGCGTGATCGAGATCCTCGACGCGGAGCTGGAGCGCAGTGGCGCTCGGCGGATCGGGTTCGAGGACAGCAAGCAGCTCATGTTCCAGCGCGGCGGCTTCAGCGTGCTGGTCAAGCGCGTCGCGAAGTACGAGGTCATCGGCGAGGCCGGGCCGACGGTGGTCACTGTGCCGAGCCCCGAGACGCTGTTCCCGCGCGGGCTGCTGCACGCGTCGGCGGTGGCGTATGTGATCGCGTCGAAGTTCGCGCTCGGCGTGCCGCACTATCGACTGGAGCAGGAACTGGCAGCGCAGGGCGTCCAGCTCGACCGCGGCATGATGAGCCGCTACGTCGAGCACGCCGGCAACACGCTCGGCGCGACCATCGTCGAGGCGATGTGGCGTGACGCGCTCGCGCACGGGTGCGTGCTGTCGACGGACGCCACCGGCGCGCTGATCCAGCCGGCGCCGACCAAGGACGGCCGCCCGCAGGCGTGCAAGAAGGGGCACTTCTTCACGGTCGTTGTCGATAGCGACGCGGTGCTGTTCGCGTACACCGAGCGGCACACCAGCGAGTTCGTCCAGTCGCTGTTCGTCGGCTTCAGTGGGTATCTCCAATCCGACGCGAGCAACGTCTACGACATCCTCGAGCGCGGCCCGCCGCAGGACACCGAAGATGGGGTGATGCTGGTCGGGTGTTGGGCGCACTGCAGGCGCTATTTCTTCGAGGCTGCGATCTGCCGCTATCCAGTCGGGGTACAGGGGCTGCTGCGCATTCGTGCGCTGTACGCCGTCGAGCGCGAGCTGCGGCGCGCGCCAGCGGCGGAGCGGCAGGCGCTGCGTGCACGCCACCTGCGGCCGGTGATGGAGGACTTCTTCCGCTGGGTGCGCGAGGCGCGCGCGACGACGCCCGGCCGCAACCTCGCGACCAAGGCGCTCGGCTACGCGGTCAACCAGGAGGCCGAGCTCCTGCGCGTCCTTGACGACGCCAAGCTGCCGCTCGACAACACGCGCTCCGAGCGCGCACTCCGCAAGGTGGTCGTCGGTCGCAAGAACTGGCTGTTCTACGGCAGCGACACGCACGCCGAGGCCGCCGCTGCGATCTTCAGTCTCCTCGCGTCGTGCCGCGTGCACGGGCTCGAGCCGCATCAGTACCTCGAGGAGGTGCTGCGGGTCCTGCCGTACTGGCCGCAGGACCGCTATCTCGAGCTCGCACCGAAGCACTGGCGCTCGACGCGCGCCCGGCTCAATCCGCTCGAGCTCGACACGCCGCTCTCGGCCTTCGCGGTTCCGCCGCCGCTTGCGGCTGGCGGCCCTGCGGCTGCGGCGGTCGGCTGATCGCAGAACGGGCGGCGCCGCCGCTCTCTGCTTCGCCGCCGCCGACACGCCGGCCCACCTCCTCGCAATGCGGATCTACATAGCGGTTACGTTGCTTCCCCCGCATCGTCATCCGGTGGTGGCTGACCCTGATGTGCCGGGCCCGCGACGACCATGTGAAGCATGCCCTGCTCACCCTTCGACGTCGCGCGACGCCACCACCGCTGCTTCCCACTCCTGACCTCGCATGCGAGCCCGAGCGCCTCGCCCAGGGCATCCACCGCCTCGTCCGAGGCCGCCGTGATCAAGACGAAGGCCCACCGCTCGGAGGCATGAAGGCCGATCGAGGTGGCCCCGGGCAACGAACCCAGAACGCCGCGCAGCAGGACCACGAGGTCGTGAGCGCGCGTGTTCATCGAAGACTCTCGAGCTCATGCCCCGAGGCCATCAGATCGAGGAAGTGGCCGAGTGGCTCGGCCGTGTAGTGCCTGCGCATCCCGGCAACCTGCCGGACCGCATTCACTCTCGGCTACGTGGGGTCGATGCTGCGCTTACGGCACAACTTACGTATAAGGGGCCGTTACAGCCATTGGCCACACCGCGACACCCGGTGACCTCACCGGCCACGCAAACCGGCGGAAGATCGT
>DASQDA010000420.1:0-3833 GCA_035634435.1 Polyangiaceae bacterium | reverse complement strand
TGCTGGACCCCACCGACGTGACCACGCTCTTGAACGTGGCCGCGCAAAAGGCGCGCGATCTGGCGGCAGATCGCGACGCCCCCGTGCTCATCGAGATGAGCGCCGGAATGCCCAGCGTCAGCATCGACCGCGTGCGCATGCCGCAAGCGCTGGCGACGCTCATCGCGCACGCGCTGCGCACGACCGACGCGGCCATGGTCCGCCTGCTCGTTAGCCTGGAAGGCGAGCGGCTCATCCGCATCGAGATCGAGCTTGCCACCCAGCACTTCAATCCCTCGCGCATGGAAGCCATGCTGGACCCCAATCGGGACCCGGGTGTGAGCGAGCACCGCGGCCTCGCTCTCGGCTTGCGCCTCGCACGGGCCGTGACGGAGCTCCATGGCGGTCAGGTGCGCGTGGTTCGGCGGGGAACCACCGGCGGCGCGTTCTCCGTCGTCTTGCCCGTGAGTCGCACTCCGGCCCGCAGTGTGACGCTGAGCCCGCTTTCGTGATGCGTCGTGGCTTTGAAATGCCGGCGCGGCCAAGCAGCCGCTGAGCCGTGGCCCTCACCCGCGACGTGATGTATGGTGGCGGACCTCACCCGCGCCATGGCAACGAAAAAGAGCACGTTCGAAGAGCCGCCAGAGCGGGAACGGCTCGTCGCCACTGCGCCACAGGGCGATGAAGAGCGCTTCGACCGCATCTTTCGTCCCCAGACGCTGGACGACTTCATCGGCCAGGAGAAGCACAAGAGCAACCTGCGTGTCTACGTGCAGGCCGCCCGAAAACGCCAGGAGCCGCTCGACCATCTGCTGCTGTGCGGCCCGCCAGGACTCGGCAAGACCACGCTCGCCAACATTCTGGCTGCGGAGATGGGGGTCAAGCTGCACGTCACCAGCGGACCCGTCATCGAGCACAAGGGAATGCTGACCGGCATCCTCACGCGGCTCGAACGCGGAGACATCCTGTTCATCGACGAGATCCACCGGCTCAGTCCCGCCGTCGAAGAGTTCTTGTATCCGGCCATCGAGGACTTTCGCATCGACGTTGCAACCGGCGAGGGCGCCTTCGCGGAGACAATCGCTCTCGACATACGCCCCTTCACATTGGTCGGAGCGACGACGCGCACGGGCCTCCTTACCAAACCATTGCAGGAGCGCTTCGGTGTCACCATCCGTTTGGACTTCTACATCGCGGAAGAGCTGGAGCGCATCGCGCTGCGCAGTGCACGCTTGCTTGGTATCGAGTGCGACGCCGGAGGCGCACGCGAGCTGTCCGTCCGCTCGCGCGGCACGCCCCGCGTTGCCAACCGCCTGGTGCGGCGGGTGCGCGACTTCGCCGAGGTGGAAGGCTCAGGACGCATCGATTTGCCCATCGTGCAGTTGACGTGCGACCGCCTCGGGGTGGATCGCGCAGGGCTCGACGAAATGGACCGACGGCTGCTCACGGTCATCATCGATCACTACGACGGCGGTCCTGTGGGGGTCGAAACGCTCGCCGCCGCGCTCGCCGAAGCACGCGACACCATCGAAGACGTCTACGAACCGTACCTGCTGCAGCAGGGCTTCATCGGCCGGACCCCCCGCGGGCGCGTCGCGACCCGCGCGGCCTACGAGCACCTCGGTGTGCCTTATCGGGCGTCGAGCCCGCAAGGAACGCTTTTCTGATGCAGCCCGCGGCAGCGTCGCACCCCGTCATTCCTGGCGCGGAGGCCTGGCAGGCGGCCGGCGCTCCGGGTCACGACGCGCGACGAGCGGCCACCGGCGTCGGCCTCATTCATGGGTTCACGGGCAACCCCGTGTCGATGCGCCCGCTCGCCGAGCAACTGCACACGCGGGGCTTCCGTGTCGACGTACCGCGGCTACCCGGCCACGGCACCCACTATCTCGACATGCTGCCCACCCGCTACGCAGACTGGCGCGCCGAGGTGGTGCGCACGGTCGAGCGCCTGCAAGGCCTTGCCGATCGCGTCGTGCTGGTTGGTCTCTCGATGGGTGGCGCGCTGGTGCTCGACGTGGCCTCGGCTGGAGCGCACCCTATCGCGGGCGTCGTGACCATCAATACGCAGTTTCTGAGCCGCACGGGGCTGGCGGTGAAGCTGGGCCCCTACCTCGAGCGTCTGATGCCCCTCGCGCTTCCGCAACTTGCCGGCCTGCGCAAAGACGACATTGCCAAGCCGCACGTGACCGAGCACGCATACACCAGGGTACCGTCCGCGGCCGGGAGCTCTTTCCTGCGGGAGCTCCCGCGCATTCGCGAGCAGCTGCCGAAGCTGAGCGTTCCCGCCCTCATCGCCTATTCACGGCAAGACCACAGCGTGCCGCCAGAGAACTCCAAAGCCGTGCTTGGCTTGCTGCCAGCCAGCCAAGCACGAGAGCTCGTCCTCGAGCGCTCCTACCACGTGGCAACGCTCGACTACGACCTCGAGCCCCTGGCGGAGGCGATCGCGAGCTTTTGCGATAGCTTCTGATCGAACGCCTCCGTCGCCGTGTCCAGCGCTCGAATCCTCCGGCATCTCTTGAAGAAAGAAGCCGGAAATGCCCCGGAAACACGTTACTCGCCATCCTGGGTGGGTAGCCGAAGCGTCGTGCCTGGCGCGGCCCTCAACCGGGCCGAGCTCGCGAAGCAGAAGCTACGGGCACCCTGGGTTTTCCTGAGCACCCAGGGTGCCCGCTTATTCGTCCGCGCGCACGCAAGAGCTTCGGACGCGCTGCTCGCGTGGAGGCGCCGGTGAGGTATCGGGCAGCCGCCATCGGCAGCGAGCGAAGCAATGCCGTGGGCAGCGTCGAGCTCGAGTGTACGGCGCACGGGTTGTTCGTTGCATACCTGGGCGTCGGCGCCTTTTCCCAAGGCTACGCACCCGGTGCGTTGACGGCAGGCACTGGCCTGACGGTGCCCTGGTCCGACGTCCGCGAAGCCAGCATCGAGGGCGATCGAATCTTCCTCTCAATCGATCACAAGCTGACGCCGCTCAACCGCTTGCTGCTGATGCATTTCTCGAGCGGCCATGGTCCCCCTGCCGAAGAGCTGGCAAAGCGGCGCCTGATCGTCCGGTTCGCGGCGCTCGCGGCGGCCCTCGTCGTCGCGCTGATTCTGGCAGCCACGTTGCTGCGTGGCTCGCCGGAGAGCAGCGCCGCGGCAGCCATCGTCATCGCGGCGTTTTCTGCCGCCGCGCTCCTCGCCTTCGGGTTCGTGGTCGACCGCTCGCTGGCCAACGCGACCGACGAGCAGGCCGTGCTCGAGAGCTTCTCGATGGAGCTTGGGCACTTTTTACCCATGCTCGTCAGGCTGCCGCGTGCCCCGGCGACCAAGCGTCCCCTACCGGATATCTCGGAGCTGCAGGGTCTCTTGCCCCGCACCACGCTCGCCATCGTCATCACGCTCACGGCTGGCGTGCTGGGCGTGCTGCTGGTGGCCCGCTGGGTGACGAGCAACGAGGACGCGGTGCAGCGGGTGACGACCAGGATGCTCGAGGGCGATGAGCCCGCCGCACCCCAGAGTACGCCCGTCAGCGCGCTGACCGCGCCGAGGCCAAGCTCCGAGCCCGAGCGCCCGGTCGCGCCGAGCACCGCCAGCCCTGGCCCGGCCGTGGCGGCCGCCGCGGGTGAGGCCTGCAACTGCGCGCGCGCGGACTCCCTGCTCTGGGCCGAGCCGATCCCTCGCTTGAGCGTGCTGCGCCTGGCGCAGCGGACGCGTCAGGGGCGTGGCGCCGATGAAAGTCGCAGAAAGAAGTACACCGAGCTCGACATCGCCATCGTCAACAACTCCGACGAGAACCTCGAACGCGTTGCTCTCCTGGTGTTGTTTTACGAGCCGGAGCCTCCCCCTTCGAAGACACGAGCACAGGTTTCCAA
>DASQDA010000419.1:0-2144 GCA_035634435.1 Polyangiaceae bacterium | reverse complement strand
GGTCATACCAGGTCGAGCGCTACGCCCGAAGAACGCGCCACGCGCGCTGTTCGAGCCCGCCGTGGTGCGGCGAGCACTCAAGGATGCGCTGGTCAAGCTCGACCCACGGCGTGTGGCCAAGAACCCGGTGATGTTCGTGGTCGAAGTGGGCAGCGTCGTCACTACCTACTTTTTCATTCGCGGGTTGGTCACGGGCGCCGACGACACGCTCTTCGTCGGACAG
Organism: Polyangiaceae bacterium; assembly: GCA_035634435.1. Taxonomy (GTDB): domain Bacteria; phylum Myxococcota_A; class Polyangia; order Polyangiales; family Polyangiaceae; genus PMG-095. The sequence continues at coordinate 1,921 of DASQDA010000419.1, read as the reverse complement.
GTGTGCGTCTGGCTGTGGTTCACTGTCCTGTTCGCGAACTTTGCGGAGGCGATGGCCGAAGGCCGCGGCAAGGCGCAGGCCGACTCGCTGCGGAAAGCCAAGTCCGGCACCATGGCCCGCCGCCTGAGCGACGGCAAGGAAGAGCGCGTCGCCGCGCCGTCGCTCGCCAGGGGCGATCTGTTCGTCTGTGAAGCCGGCGAAGTCGTCGCGGCCGATGGTGAAATCGTGGAAGGCATCGCCAGTGTCGACGAGTCAGCCATCACTGGTGAGTCGGCGCCGGTCATCCGCGAGAGCGGTGGAGACCGCAGTGCCGTGACAGGCGGCACGCGAGTGCTCTCCGATCGCATCGTGGTGCGCGTGATGCAGGACCCAGGTCATAGCTTTCTGGATCGCATGATCGCCCTCGTCGAAGGGGCCAAGCGGCAGAAGACGCCGAATGAGATTGCGCTGTCCATATTGCTGGCGGGACTGACCATTATCTTCCTGTTAGCGACGGTGACCCTGTTGCCTTTTGCGACGTACGCAGCGGGCGTCACGGGCAAGGTGCCGAGCGCTACGGTGCTGGTTGCCCTGCTCGTGTGTCTGATCCCCACCACCATCGGTGGGCTACTCAGCGCCATCGGCATCGCCGGCATGGACCGCGTGATGCAGCACAACGTGCTCGCCATGAGCGGCAAGGCCGTGGAGGCCGCAGGCGATGTCAATACGCTACTGCTCGACAAGACCGGCACGATCACCCTGGGCAATCGCCAGGCCACGGCGTTTCACCCCGCGGCCGGCGTCAGCTTGGAGGAGTTCGCGCGGCTTGCGCAGCTCGCTTCGCTTGCGGATGAGACGCCCGAGGGGCGCAGCATCGTGGTGCTCGCCAAGGAGAAGCACGGCATCGCTGCGCCAGACCTCTCTGAGCTGGGTGAGGGCGCACAGTTCGTCGAGTTTACCGCGCAAACGCGCATGAGTGGCGTCGACCTCGACCGAAAGCTTATTCGCAAAGGTGCGGCCGACAGCGTGAAGCAGTTCGTCGAGAGCTGTGGCGGAACGTACCCGGCCGATGTGCAGGCGTTGGTCGAGCGCGTTGGCCGCGCAGGCGGTACGCCGCTGGTAGTCGCGGAAAGCTCACGCGTTCTCGGCGCCATTGAGCTGAAGGACATCGTGAAAGGCGGCATGAAGCAGCGCTTCGCGCAGCTACGCGAAATGGGTATCAAGACCGTGATGATCACGGGTGACAACCCGCTCACGGCCGCTGCAATCGCCGCCGAGGCGGGCGTCGACGACTTCATGGCGGAAGCCACCCCCGAGATGAAGCTTGCCTACATCCGCGAGGAACAAGCGGGCGGGCGCCTCGTGGCCATGACGGGTGACGGAACCAACGATGCTCCAGCGTTGGCGCAGGCGGACGTCGGGGTGGCCATGAACACCGGAACGCAAGCTGCCAAGGAAGCGGGCAATATGGTGGATCTCGACTCCAACCCTACCAAGCTCATCGAGGTGGTGGAGATCGGCAAGCAAATGCTCATGACGCGTGGCTCCTTGACGACCTTCAGCATTGCGAACGACGTGGCCAAGTACTTCGCGATCATCCCGGCGATGTTCTTCGTCACCTACCCGGCCTTGAATCAGCTGAACTTCATGCGGTTGAGCAATCCACAATCGGCGGTGCTCGCGGCCGTGATCTTCAACGCGCTGATCATCATGGCGCTCATCCCGCTCTCCCTGCGCGGCGTAGCGTATCGCCCGAGCAACGCGGAGGCGATCTTGCGACGCAACTTGCTCGTGTATGGCCTCGGCGGCGTCCTTGTGCCTTTTCCCGCAATCTGGTTACTCGACCGTCTGCTGGTTTTGCTGAGGCTCGCCTGATCATGAAACAACACCTGCGTCCCGCCCTCCTGCTCACGCTCTTCTTCGTGGTTCTGACCGGCCTGGC
>DASQDA010000418.1:0-3317 GCA_035634435.1 Polyangiaceae bacterium | reverse complement strand
CTACTGCGTTCCCCCCGAGGCTGGACTAGACATCGCCTGCTCGAAGCAGGAGGAACGATGAATCGCCAGATGAAACAGCTCGCTCTTTTCGCCTCACTCGCGGGCGCGGGATTGGCTGCCGCAGGCGCCTACGTCTCCACGGCCTCGGGGCAGCCAACCGCTCCCGTGTTCGTCCAGAAGATGCCTGCGGGCTATCGCGACTGGAGGTTCGTTTCCTTGGCGCGTGAAGAAGGCACGCTCGACGACATACGCGCGATGCTGGGCAACGACGTGGCGATCAAGGCATACCGGAAAGGGACGATGCCCTTCCCGCAGGGCACTATGATCGCTCGACTGGCCTACAGCTATGAAGCGTCGGAGGAAAACAACAAGGCGTTCGGCAAGCGCCAGTCCTTCGTGGCGGGGCATCCGAAGAACGGTGTGCAGTTCATGATCAAGGACTCGAAGAAATACGCCGCCACGGGCGGCTGGGGCTACGGCCACTTCGAAGGTGGAACGTCCGCGGACGAGACCATGCTCAAGACTTGCTTTCCCTGTCACCAGGCGGTCGAGTCGCGAGACTTCGTGTTCACGCGCTACGCCCCTTGAGTTCGCGCGCGAACAGCCACGGCCTCCGGCCTGCAGCTCAGCTCACGTGAGGCCCGAAAGCGCACCCTTCATCCGCAATCGCGCGTCACCGAACTCAGCGACGTCGTCGAAGCCCATGTAGTGAAAACAGCTGACCAGCATGTCGCTGAACGAAGCCTGATTGTTGAAGTCGAGCAGGCGCCCACCGCGGAAAAACTGATGAGCGCCACCCGCAAGCACCACCAGGGCGTCGTTGATGGAGTGCACGTCTCCTTGGCCGAGCTCGTTCCAGTGAACCACCAGGGTGTGGTCCCACAGCGTCCCATCACCGTCGGGGGTTGCCTTCAGGAGCTCGTAGAGCTTCAGGTTTTGCGTCCACAGATGCTGGTGAATCTTGCGGATCTTTGCGAAGGAAGCCGCGTCGCTGTTGTGCGAGATATCGTGGTGACCTTCCGTCAGACCCAGGTTTTGGTAAACCCGATTGCTCGTGTTGCCGCTCCAGTTGAAGTTGACCGAGCGGGTTAGGTCACAGGCAAACGCCAGCGTCGAGATGCGAAAGAAGAGCTCGCCCATCAACACGTGATTGTCGGCCCTGTGAGGATCCGTCGGCGTGCCCAGCTCCACGGGTTTGCAAGCCAGAGAACCACTCGCGTCACCTAACGTGCGCTCGATGTCGCGCAGCGCTTCGGCATGCTGATCCAGCTTGCGACGGTCGTCGCTGCCCACCTTCACGCGCAAGGAGCCGAGCTCGGCGCCAACGAGGTCGAGCGCGGACTGGCGTTTGGCCAAGCGCTGACGGAGCAAGGCTTGCGCCGCACTGTCGCCGCCCGCGAAGCTGAAGATGCGCCAGTATGCGTCGTAAGGGTCCGTCTCTGGAGCAACGGGGTTCTGCTGACCCAAGGGCCCGGCGTGAGAGTGCAAGTTCCAGATGTTGTTGTTGCGGTCACCCACCCGGTACACGAGGTGACGGTGGGGCACCGTCGGGTTGGCCTTCAGCACGCGCTCGCCGATTGCGAAGTCGGCGCTCGGTCCCTGTACGTAGCCGATGCTCCGCATGGCGCCGCCGATCGGGAAGGAGCCGCTGCCGCTCGGCCAGGGTGCCAGGGAGCTGCCACCTTGCTGATGGTTGTCGGCCGTCTGGTCGTCGGGCAGCTCATAGAACCTCCGGTTCAAGCGGTTCAAGAACAACACGTCGGAGCGGTACGCCTGAAGCGGCGCCAGAAACTCGCCCAGCTGGAATGCCGTTTCCCCTGTTGCGCTGAAACGCGCCCGCGTCTCGTCGCCGTTTGCCTGGAAGTTGAAGAGGATGCGCCGCGGCGCCGCGGCGCTCTGGGCGCGTGCGGCTCGAGGTCGCATGGCATCCAGGAACGGCAGCGAGAGGCCGATACCGCTGGCGCCCCGGAGCAGGGTTCTACGAGACAAGCGCTTCATGGCGCCTCCTTGGCGGTGATAGGTCGGTACATGAAGGCGTCCGTCTTGGTCAACGCGACGAGCAGCTCGGAGAGGCTCAACTCGCTGCGCTCGAAAGCAGCGCGCAGGGCTGCCATCGAACAGGCATCCGCAGGCTCCACGTCGCGCCCGAAGAAGAAGCGGAAGGTTTGCGTCACGTAGCAATCGCGGGCCTCCGCGCTCTGCGCGAGCTTGGTCCCCAGCTCACGTGCGTCGCGTACGCTGCCGTCCAGGTCCCGCGTCGCGCCAATCTCGCTGGCGGCCAGGATGGGCCTCCCAGCCTCGTCCTGGCTGCGAAAGCGTCCCACCGCGTCGAAGTTCTCGAACACCAGACCGAGCGGGTCGAGCAAGGCGTGACAGCCCGCACAGCTTGGATTCGCGCGGTGCTGCTCCAGGCGATCGCGTTGCGACAGCGTCGGGCTGAGCGCTTCGAGATCGAGCGACACGTCGTTGGGTGGCGCCGGTACGAGCTGGCACAAGAAGTCCGTCCGCAGCTTCAGCCCTCGCCTCACGATGGAGGTTCGATAGGGCTTGTCGTGCACGAGGAGCATGGCCTGCGTCAGCACACCCGAGCGTTCGGGCGCAGCGACGCGCACGAAGGCGTCACCGCGTGCGCCAGCCAAACCATAGTGAGTGGCCAGCGCCTTGTTTGCGAAAGTATACGGAGCACTGACGAGCTCACCGAAGCTGCCGTCCGGTCGACTCAGCAACGACTGTACGAAGGTTTGCGTCTCGGCTGCGTACAGTGCAGGCAGGTTCGCGGGCAAGCCCGGAAAGACCGCGGCGTCGCGCGAGAAATCGTCCAATACGTCGATGTCCAGCCACTCGGCGAAGTACTGGAAGAGTCGCTCTGAGCGCGGATCCGCAAGCAAACGTCGCGCCTGCGCCTCCAGCTGCTCAGCGCTCTCGAGCTTGCCGTCTTCCGCGGCTTGCAGCAACTCCGCGTCGGGGGCCGATTGCCAGAACAGGTACGACAGCCGGGACGCCATCTCCACTGGCAGCGGTCGCGTCACCAGGTCTTGCGTTGGCTGGCCAAGCTCCACCCGGTACAGAAACGCTGGCGACTGCAGGAAGCTGAAGATGACCCACTCGACCGCGGTAGTGAAACCGTAGCTGGCAAGCGCTTGCTGGAACAACGCTTCGAAACGCTCCGTTTCCTCGACCTGCAACGGGCGGCGAAAGGCTCGCGTGCCGAAGTCGGCGATGAACGAGCTGCCACAAGCTTCCTCTTTACCCGCCGTCGGTGTGCAAGGCACCACGCCCGCGCTCTTGGCGGCCCGCTGGGCGATCAGCTCGGCAGC
>DASQDA010000417.1:0-5508 GCA_035634435.1 Polyangiaceae bacterium | reverse complement strand
ACCGGCGCCACGAGGTCGTACGTTCGCGTGGTGACCTCGAGCGTAGTCAGATCGAGCAAGCTCACGCGCGTGGTGGCAAGCGCGGTCGAGTACACGACCGCGCTGGTACCGTCGGCATTCACGGCGATAGAGCCGATACTTTCGCCAGCCAGCGAGACGCGGGCGAAACCTGCGGCGTCAGCGCCGCGCACGGGGATCGGGATCTCGACTACCTGGGCGACGTGGCCCAGCACAGCCAAAGCCCGGGAGCCGTCGGGCGTCAGGTCGACGTCCGTCACGGGGCTACCGAGCTCGACCACCTCGCGTTCTCCGGTTGGCAGCGCGACGACCGCGATGCTGGACCGAGCCTCGCCCCTCACCACTGCGTACGAGGCATCGGGCGCGAAGCTCACGTCGTGAGACCGCGTGTCACCTCCGATCGCAGGAGACACCACCACGAGCTCCGACACCCGAGCGCTCTTGCCGAGCTCCAGCACGCTGATGCCTTCCTCCGTCACGGCATAAGCGTGGCGATCGTCAGCAGAGAACACGACCGCCGAGGGGCGTGCTCCAATCGTCAACGCCGTGGCAGACTCCTCCCCGGGTGCCAGGGCGATCAACGTGATGTCCTGGAAAGTCTCCAGTGGATCCACGGCCTCACGTAGCTTTGCGTCCGTCCAGGCGATGGCCCAATTTCCGCGCGGGCTCACGGCCCACGCATTGGCGTCGACGTGGGTGGGCAAAGCAGGGTGCTTGCTCAGCTGCCCGGCTGCATCGAGCCGAAACAGGGTGGCGTCGTTGCTGCGCTCGTTCAGCACCAAAGCCGCGTGCTCACCGTCGGCTCCGGAGACGGCAGTCACGCTGGTGGGCCCATGGCCGGCCGTTTCGAGCGCGACGTGCAGCGTTCTCACGTCGATGAGGGCGACCCGACCGGAAAACGGATTGGCCGTCCACAGGTAGTTGCCCGTGGCGACCGGTGCCAGATACCGACTCTCGTTCTCCTGCTCGGGCGGGCGCGAGCCCAGCCCGCCAGAGCCGCCTGTATTGACGCCGCCCTGGCTGCCAGCAGGGTTGTTGCTGCCGCTGCCGCCGATATCGAGACCTGGCGCTGCGTCCAGGTCCGAGCCCGCGCAGCTGAACGCTGTCGTGGCGACGAGCAACACCAGCAACCAGCTGCGGCTGTCCGCGGCCGCTCGGCGAGCCTGGAGCTCAGTTTGCATTGCCCACCTGAGCGGAAAGCTCGAAACCAGTGAGGGTGCGTGGCTCGCCCGTGTCCAGGTTGACGAGGCTGAGCAGGCCCTCGGGATGTTGCTGCACGACGTAACCGACGTTCTCTTCCGGCACGATGCCGGCCGCAAGCGGCAGATTCGACAACCCGACAGGAGTTACCAGTAGGGAAGGCATGTGCACCAGATAGGCAGTGCGCCCGCTCGCTGCCGTCAAGAGCGCGCTGGTGGTCGGAGCGGGCGCGAAGGCTACCGAGGTGATTGGAGCGTCAGTGGTTTGTATCTTGACGGGCAGGGCCTTCGTCAGAGGCACCACAGCGAAGGCGCCCCCGAGCTTGCTTGCGGGCGCGAGCTGCAGGGAAACGATGGCATGCTCGGCGTCGGGTGCGACGAACACCGCTTGAGCGGGCGCGCGCACGGTGACGCTCCGGGGCACGAAGTAGTCACTCGCTGAGGGCTTGGTAGACAGCACGGTGAGGCGATCCACCGGCAGCGCCGTCGTGTAGAGGACGACCCGGCTGCCGTCCGCAGCGACCGCCACACTGCCCACGACGTCGTTGATGAGAGCGCTCGCGAAGTGCTCCGGGTCGCGCAGAACGTCTGGGATGGAAAGCACCGCGACTTGCGACGGCCCGTAGCGGCTCGCGGGCGTTGCTCCCGACTGACCGCCCTCGCCGCTCGCTCCGCCTTCGCCGCTCGCTCCGCCTTCGCCGCTCCCTCCGCCTTCGCCGCTCCCTCCGCCCTCGCTTTGAGCAGGATCGGCGCCGAGAAGCTGACCGCGAACCACGGCGATCGCCGTGGACCCGTCGGCGACGAGGTCGAGATCCGTCACTGGGCCTGACAGCGTCACGCGCGTCTGCTCGCCGGTTTGCAGGTCGATGATGCGCACGTCGGGGCTTCCTTCGTTGCGCGCCAGAGCGTGCGTACCGCTTGGAATCACGGTGACGTCGAGGGAAGCTGCCGAGCCTGGTGCGAGCAGCCCGATGTCGCGACTCACGCTCGGCGTCTCCGCGTCGAGCTCGATGATGCTGATACCTGGCTCCGCGATGACGAAAGCTCGCGATTCGTCGGCCTGGACAAATATCCGGCTTGGACGGTATCCAACGCTCAGGCGCGTGGCCCTCGGCACCGGCGCCTGGGTGTCGATGAGCGTGATGTCCTGAAAGCTCTCGGCGCGATCGGGGCGCGTGATGGCGTTCGCGTCAGTCCAAGCGATGGCCCAGCGGCCGCTCGGGCTCATGGTCCACGCGTTAGCGCCTGCGTGGGTACCCACGGTGAGCGCCTCGATCCCGGTGTTCGACAGCCGCATCAGCGTGGCGTCCTGACTGCGTGCGTTCAGGACGACGGCTGCGCTCAGCACGGCGCCCTCCCGCGGCAGCGGCGCCAAAAACGTGGGCGCGAAGCCCGCTTGCACCAGCCCCACGCTCAGGCTGCGGGTATCGATTGCCGCCACACGTCCGCTCTGTGGATTGGCGGCCCAGACCCAGCGCCCGCTCAGCACCGGTAGCTTGAAAGCACTCTCTTTCTCCTGCTCAGGTGGCAACGGTTCCGCAGCACCTCCACCGGACCCCGAAGCACCGCTCGGCGGCGCCGCGCCCCCCGGCGTACTGGGCGGAAGGGGGGGCGTACCGTTGTCCCCGCTCGAGCCAGCCGAATCCGCGCTTCCGCTGGAACAGCCAATCCACACCGCCAGGCTCACGAGGGGCAGAAAGCGGGTGGCTGCGCGTCCTCGCTGAGTCGAAGCCGCACTTCGCCTGAGGCCGCGAGCGCCCCGCTCCCGATGTCCGACCCTGGTCTCCACCAGAGGAGTCGAAAGCAAGCGCTGCGCCACGCGGCGCCACTCATCCGAGCTGGCCAAAGTCGCTGATCCGCAGTGCTAGCGGCGATTCACGGCGCGCTGCTCGCCCGTGGTCCGGCGCAGAGCGCGACACGAGTGTCAGACCTGGACACGCTCACGAGGGCGGGGTGACCCCCTTTTTACCCTTGCCGGCGAAGTACGCGCGCAGCACCTCACGAGCCAGCTGCGAAGCCTTGATATGCCAGGTGGGGTTGTTGACGACCAAGGTGCTGATGGCGACCTCGGGCCGTTCGGAGGGCGCAAAGCCGATGAACCACGTGTAGTGGCGGTTGGACTCGTGATCGCTGAGCGTCCCTGTCTTGCCGGCCACGTCGATGCCGGGCAGGTAGGCCTTGCCGGCCCCGTCGTGAAACGCTTTGTACGCCGAGCCGTTCGCGACGGTCTGCGTCATCATCTGCGAGACCTCGGTTGCCGTCGAACCCTTGATCGCGCGGCGCAGAACGCGCGCCTCGCCAGCGTCCTTCCAGAGCGACTCTTTGCCGCGCGTGACTGCCGCGATGATGCGTGGCTCGAGCGCGACCCCGCCGTTGGCGACGGTCTGCGCCAGCACAGCAGCCGCCAGTGGCGAAATCGTGGTGTTCCAGAAGCCTGCCGAAGTGCGCGCGAAATCGAGCGGCTCCGAAGGGATCTGAATGCGTGGCGCTTCGTTGGGCACCGGAAAGGGCACGGGCGCGCCGAAACCGAGCGCGCCACCCATCGCCGTCAGATCTTCTGGCGTCAAATGTTTCTGAGCAAGCCGCCCGAATACGACGTTCAAGCTGCGGCCCATCGCGATGCCGACGGTCGCGCACCATTTGTCGCGCAACGGGTCGTCGCGCAGCTCGTCCGGCAAGATCCGACTCCGACCACCGTGATAACACTGCTCGGTCTCCGAGCGCAGGCCGGCCTTCTCCACCAGGGCCGCGCCCGTCACCACTTTGAAAAGACTGGCCGCCGGGGCGCTCGCCCGGGCGTTCACGTCGAAGGGCTCGCCCTTGGCGACATAGCTCGCGTACGCCAGCACCTTGCCCGTGCTCACCTCGATGACGACGGTGCCCGCCTCGGGGATGCGATAGCGCTGCATCTGCGTGCGCGCGGCACGCTGAACCACGGGGTCGAGCGTGAGCTCGGCCGTGCGACCGTCGGAGAGCGGCGCTGTTACGCGGTGGGGCCGCGAGTCCAAACGCAAGAGGTCGAGTCCCTCCATGCTTGGAACCGTTTCGGGCTCGGGCCCCGCAACCTTACGCACTATCTTATGCAGAGGGTCGTCGACCCGCGTCATGCTTCCGCGCACGACCGGGACTAACGCCAGCGCGATACCTGCTGCGGCGCCGACGCCGATCCATCGCCCAAAAACTGCCATGGGTGACCGGGGGAGTATCGGTAGGGACGGTCTGCGGCCAAGAAATCGGCGGAACCCGCATGGCTCGAGCGGCCGGGCGCACGCCAGCAAACAGCGTCATTTACCGCGCAATGGCGCTTTGCCCCGGGAGCTCGGGCGCGCATCCGGGTTTGTGCGGGCGCAGGGTGACCGCCGGCGGCCTTCGTTCTATGCTGCGGCAGTAGACGACGCACGCATGAGCACCGCTCCCTATTCAGCGAACCTCGAAGTCGAGAACACTGCCGTCCTGGTAGCGCTCTCTGGACCACAATCGGCGCTGCTGGCTGCCGTCGCCAAGGAGACCGGGGCGGAGGTGAGCCTGCGAGGCAACACCATCTACTTCTCCGGCGAAGAAGTGAACGTGCGCCTGGCCTTGCGCTTCCTGAGCGGCGCTGCCGAGCTGGTTGGACGCGGCGTGCCCATGACGCCGAACGACGTCGCCGGTTCGCTCCGCGGCTTACGTGCGGATCCGGAAAGCACGCTCACGGAGCTGCTCGACGAGACCATCCTCATCACGCCGCGCAAACGTTCAATCGTTCCGAAATCGGTGAACCAGCGTCGCTACGTCGAGGCGATTCGGACGCACGATCTGACCTTTGGCATCGGCCCAGCAGGCACGGGAAAGACGTATCTGGCGATGGCCATGGCGGCGGCCTGGCTGACGCAGAAACGTGTAAAACGCATCGTGCTCGCGCGGCCCGCGGTGGAGGCCGGCGAAAAGCTGGGCTTTCTGCCGGGGGATCTTGCCGAGAAGGTGAACCCCTATCTGCGGCCGCTCTACGACGCGCTCTACGACATGCTCGAATACGAACGCGCCGAGCAGCTGCGCGAGCGCGGGCAGATCGAGGTGGCTCCGCTCGCTTTCATGCGCGGACGCACGTTGAACGAAGCCTTCGTCATTCTGGACGAAGCGCAGAACGCGACGAGCGAGCAGATGCGCATGTTTCTCACGCGTTTCGGCTTCGGCTCCAAGGTCGTGGTCACCGGCGACGTCACGCAGACCGACCTGCCGCACGGGGCTCGCAGCGGCTTGCGCGAGGCTCGCGACCTGCTGAATGGAGTAAACGGGATTTCGTTCTGTAGCT
>DASQDA010000416.1:0-2007 GCA_035634435.1 Polyangiaceae bacterium | reverse complement strand
GCGCTGATGATGGCTATCTACTTCCGCGGCCTGAGCGCCGAGGAGACGCTCGCGCTGACGCACGCGATGTTGCACTCGGGCAAGGTTCTGAAGCTTGCCTCCGTTCGACAGGCCAAGGTCGACAAGCATTCGACCGGCGGGGTCGGGGACAAGATCAGCCTGTGCCTCGCTCCGCTGGTTGCGGCGTGCGGGGTCGCCGTGCCGATGGTCTCGGGCCGAGGCCTCGGCCACACGGGCGGCACGCTGGACAAGCTGGAGGCGATTCCCGGTTATCGCGTCGAGCTCCCCGCGAAGAGCTTCGAGCGTATCGTGAGGACGGTGGGAGCTTCGCTCATCGGGCAGAGCGCGGAGCTCGCGCCCGCCGACCGCAAGCTCTATGCGCTGCGAGACGTCACGGGCACCGTGGAGTCCATTCCGCTGATCGTCGCCAGCATTCTTTCCAAGAAGCTCGCCGAGGGCATCGATGGCCTGGTGCTCGACGTCAAGGCGGGGCGCGGTGCTTTCATGAAGGACCTGCGCAGCGCCCGTGAGCTGGCGCGCGCCTTGGTGCAGGTCGGAACGCAGGCGGGGAAGCGCGTGGTGGCGCTGGTGACGGACATGTCGAACCCCATCGGGCGCACTGTCGGCAATGCGCTCGAGACAAGCGAGGCCATCGAGGTGCTGCGCAACGCAGGGCCCGCCGACACACGCGAGCTAACGCTCGCTCTGGGGGTGGAGATGCTGCTGGTCGCGAAAAGCGTGCGGTCCGCAAAGGAGGGGCGCGCGCGGTTGGAGCGCGCGCTGGCGGATGGCAGTGGGTTCGAGCGGTTCGTGCGTCTGGTGCACGCTCACGGTGGCGACGTCCGCGCCGTCGAGCAGACCCAGCGCTTGCCCAAAGCCAAGAGCGTCGTTGCGGTGCTCGCGCTGCGCAGCGGTTACGTGACTGGCATCGATCCCTTCGAGCTCGGCATGGTCAGCGTTGCCCTGGGTGCCGGCCGTACACGGGCCGAACAACGGGTGGACCCTGCGGCGGGCATCGAGATCGCTGCGACCGTCGGCACGCGAGTCGAGCGCGGCGACACACTGGCTCTGCTGCTCGCGCGCACGCGCGCGATCGGCTCCGCCCAGCTCGCTCGCGCCCGGGCCGCCTTCGCCGTCGGAGCCCGCGCGCCGCGCCAAAGCTCCCGAATCCTCGAGCGCATCACGCGAGACGGTTGAAGCCACATCGCGTCGCGCTCCCGGCGCGCTGCGGTCGGTTCAGTGAATGCGCTGACCGGGCTTGGCGCCGCTGTCGGGCGACAGCACGAACACTTCACTTCCGCCCGAGCCCGAGGCCACGACCATGCCCTCGCTCAGACCGAACTTCATCTTGCGAGGCGCCAGATTCGCCACGACGACCAGCAGCCGCCCCACCAGCGCCTCGGGCTGGTAGGCAGCCTTGATGCCCGCAAAAATCGTGCGCGTCACGCCGCCGCCCAGGCTCACCGTCAACTTCAACAGCTTGTTGGCTTCGGGCACTTGCTCGGCAGTGATGACGCGGGCAACCCGCAGATCCACCTTTTGGAAGTCGTCGATGCTGCACTCTGCCGCCAGCGGCTCAGCCAGCAGCGCCGCCCCATCGTCGTCCGTCGGGGTCGCTGCGGCGGGCGTGGGCGGGGCTTCGTCTCGGCTCTGTTCGATCACGGCGCGCAGCTTGTCGGCATCCACGCGCTGCATCAAGTGAGAAAACGCAGCGACTGGCGTGCCCGTCAGCGGCGCTCGGGCGAGGCTCCAGTCTTGCAGGGAACAATTGAGCAAGCGCCCGCTGGCCTCCGCCAGGCCCGGCAGCACGGGGGCAAGATAGATCACGATCTGCCGATAAAGATTCAAGATGACGCTACACGCTGCTTGCATCTCGAGCGCGCGCGCCGGGTCTTTCTTGAGCTTCCAAGGCTCGACCCGATCGACGTACTCGTTGGCGCGGTCGGCCAGCGCCATGATCAGGCGCATGGCGCGTGCGAAGTCACAATGGTCGTAGGCCTCGGCGAT
>DASQDA010000415.1:0-8287 GCA_035634435.1 Polyangiaceae bacterium | reverse complement strand
ATGACCCAAGCGGCGTTCTTGACAACCAAGTCGCGGCCGGACGAGCCGTCCGTCGTCGGCCGCGCTCTCGCTGTCAACGCTGCGATCCTGTGCGCTGAGAATCCGCCGTTCCCCGACGCGCTCGCGGGCGTCATCGATGAGGCGACCAAAACGCTGGAGCATCAGACGGAGAACGAGACAGCCGAGTACCGCGCGAAAACGGCCACGTGTGCCGGTTGTCACTCGAACTTCGACGCCTACGGCCTGGCCCTGCAGAACTTCGACATCATCGGGAAGTTCACCACCGCCGATTTCGAGGGCCGACCCGTCAACACCGTCGTGACTCTACCGCAAGCCGTTGGCGGCGCGACGGTGCAGAACGCGGCGCAGATGGCTAAGAGCATGGCTGAGACGGGTCAGTTCTCGACCTGCATGGCGCGCAATCTTCTCACCTTCGCGATGGCGGAGGGGGCGCAGGTCTACCCCAATTCATGCTCAACGCAGGCCATCGCTCAAGCGTACAAGACGAGCGATCAGAGCTTTTCGTCAATGGTGCGCGCGGTTGCCACTTCCAAAGCTTTCACGTTCCGCACGGCCGGAGGTACCAGTCAATGACGTCGTATCGGGTTGCTCGACGCTCCTTTCTCACCGGCGTCGGCGGCGCCTTCGGGCTGCAGATTCTGCTGCGTAATCTGGAGGCAATGGCGCAAGGCGTGACGTCGCCACCGCGCTTGCTGGTGATGCATTGGCCGGTTGGCACCTTGCGAGCTCGCTACCTGCCCACGGGCTCCGGCTCCACCTTCACCTACTCTCCTATTCTCAAGCCCTTCGAGGACGCGGGCCTGCGTAGTGACGCGACCATTCTGTACGGCCTGCGTGATTTTCCGAGCGCCGGCGGTGGTGGCGGGCATGAGGCAGGAACGCCGCTCACCACCACGGGTGCGAATTGCCCTGGCACACGCAGGAATGGCGGCGAGGCGGACGACGCCTGTGCTGGCGGACCGTCGTTCGATCAGGTCTTTCTCAAGAACGTGCCCGAGTTGCAGCGGCCCGGCGCCGGTTACCTGAACGTCATTTGTGACGCGCGCGTCGATTCGCTCGAGACGTCCACGCAGTGTTTGTCGTACGGCCACACGCGGCGCTCGATCGTTGCCAACACCGGCGCGAACATCAACGAGAACGTGCCGTTGCTGCCGGAGCTCAGCCCGACGCAGGCTTACATGAAGCTGTTCACGGGCTTCATGCCGGGCGGCGCCACGGGCGCGAACATGGACCAGTTGAGGAAGGGTCTTGTGGCTCGCAAGAGCGTGCTCGATTACTCGCTGCGCGAGCTCGACAAGATCAAGCGCTTGGCTCCAGCTGCCGAAGCCCCGAAAATCGAGCTGCATGCCGAGGCGATCCGTGCAGCGGAGAAGCAGATCTCCGATCAGCTCAACGGCACCATGATGGGCGGGGCTGGCATGGGCTGTGTCGTTCCGATGGCCCCCGACGGCTCCCTTCAGGGCAAGGCAGGATCCAAGGTCGACTACAACAATCCTGTCACCACCATCGCCGACGACGTCGTCCACGAGCAGATCGGTAAGCTGCACGCTGCCATCATTCGTGCCGCGTTCCAGTGCGACATCATTCGCGTCGCCACCTTCCAGTGGTCACCGGGCACCAATCACGTGTCGTTCAAGGGTATGTATCCCGGTCAGCCCGATGCCATCTACATGCATCACCCGCTGAGCCACCGCCTGCAAAGCGCCGCCATCACGAACGGCCCCCCGCCGACGAGCGGCGCCAACGCGGAGGTGTACGGTTTCTTGGCGAACGTCCACACCTGGTACAACCAGAAGACCGCCGACATTCTCAAGGAGTTCAAGACCGCCACGGACGGCTTCGGTGGCAGCCTGCTCGACCACACCATCACGCCCTTCATCACCGAGGTAGCCGAGACGTCGCACACGCGATCGCCGAAGCCCGCCTTGATTTTCGGAGGCAAAAGCCTGGGTATGAAGGGTGGGCAGTTCCACAACTTCGAGGCCGCCCCGCGCCCGCAGACGGATCTCTGGGCGACGATTGCGCAGGCCTACTTCAAGACCAACACGCCGCTTGCGCATCCCAGCATGAGCGCGGAGGCCTTCGTCAAGACGAACGTGGCTCCAATCGCGGGGCTCTGGGAAAAGCCCGCCGTCTGAAGCCGAGCCGCGCGGAGGCCGCGGGACAAGAGCAAAGAGGCGACGCCGCAAGGGTCGCCTCTTTGCGTGTGGCCCGAACACTGCCGCTGGCTCGGCAGCGCGCCGTCAGGATCGGCCCCGACCGATGCCGGCACGGAGCCTGGGCGGCATGCTGGACGCGCGTTTGCCATCCAGACGCCCGATACGATGGGTACCGCTGAAAGGGGGCACTCGCAGCCTATCGCGAACGTCCAGATGATCGAGGAAGCGCCCGAGAGCGGCCATGAACTCCGCCGCGTCGAGCGTTGCCTCGATGACGCCCAGAGCGCCCGACGTCTCGATGAGGCGACGCAGCGTGGGGCTCGCGATGGGCGAATGCAGGATGATCGGAAGTTGCGAATCGGCGGGATACGCACGCAGCAAACGGGAGAGCTCGGCGGCGTCCAAGCGCGGCATGAGCACGTCCAGCAACACCACGTCGGGGTCCAGCGCGCCCATCTCCGCTTCCAGATTGCTGACGGAAGAGCAGCAGGACACGACGTAGCCGCCGTCCTGCAGCCGCTCCGTGAGAAGCGCCAGCTTCTCGGGGCTGTTGTCGACGATCAGAATGTGCCACGGACGGACACGGAGGCGGCTTCCGGGTTGCAACAATGGGGACCTCTGCGTGCCCATCCTACGGCCGGCGTCCGCACCGTTTTAGGGCGCCGCGTTGCTAATCACGATTGCCGCAGCACTGCACGAAGCAGGCCTGCGAGCTCCTGGCGATAGCCGTTCTCGTACGCGGCGCTAGCGCGGTGGAGAGCATTGGACGAGACTCGACGCATGGCCACTCGGGTGTTTTTGATTCGCCACGGCGCCACGGTTCTCTCCGCCGAAGATCGCTTCGCCGGGTCCACGGATGTCGAGCTCTCGGAGGAAGGCCGGCGTCAAGCGCGCTGCCTTGCGGAGCGCCTGGCGTCGGAGCCCGTCCGGGCGGTTTTCGCCAGCCCGCTTTCCCGAACAGCGGAAACGGCGCGCCTCATTGCTGCTCCGCATGACTTGCCGATTCAGCTCGAGCCGGACCTGCGCGAGATCGACCACGGGCATTGGGAGGGCCTCACGCGGAGTGAGGTCGAGGAGCGTTATGCTGGTGAATACGCCGCGTGGGAGCGCGATCCGCTGCTCGTTGCGCCCCTGGGAGGCGAGCCGGGAATGGCCGTGATGGCGCGGGCGGTGCCGGTGGTGCACCGATTGGTTCAGGAGGCAGCGGGCGGCTCGCTCGTGCTGGTGTCGCACAAGGCGACCATCCGTCTGATTCTCGCCATGCTGCTGGGTATTGATGCGCGCGGCTACCGCGACCGGCTCGACCAGTCGCCCGCGTGCTTGAACGTGCTCGATTTCAAGGACCCAGTGCGCGCTCGTCTCATGCTGTATAACGATACGTCGCACTACGCGGCTCGGCCCCGTGCGCCGGGAGCCCTGTTGTCCAAGTGGTGGGATGCGCGCTGAAACCTCGCACGTGGGGGACTAGCCGGGCGCTGTCCCCGGGGACTGAAACCCAGCGTGCGCGCAATGGCTGCGACGGACTTCCACTTAAGGCGACAGCCGCCCGACCGTCAGGACCGGTGCAGATGTCGAAGCTCAGCTCCACGAAGGTGCTCGTCGTGGACGACGACGAGCAGATCCTGCTGCTCACGGCCAAAATTCTCACTTCCGCCGGATTCGAAGTGGTGACCCGTTCGAGTGCGGTCGGCACCTCCGCAGTGGTGGTTGCGGAACGCCCAGACGTGGTCTTGATCGACCTGAACATGCCTCTGCTCACGGGCGAGCGCTTGACGGCGCACGTACGCCGGGCGCTCACCGCTCCTCCCATCATCGTGTTGTATTCCGGGCTCGCGGAGTCCGTCATTCAGGAGCGAGCCCAGAATTGCGGGGCGGACGGCTACATTCCGAAGGGGCTCGCGCGGGGCGATCTCGTGGACCACCTGCGGCGCATCGTTCACCGCGTCCGCGCGCAGCGGGCCACCAGCCTCTCGTAAGTGCTCCGCTGGGCCGCCCGGCGAACGACCTCCAGGAACGCCGATGGCTGATCGATCGTCTTTGCAAATCGCACCCGGATTCCTCGGCTCGCTGCAAGGCTACGTGCTCGCTAGCCTCGATGCAGAAGCCGCTACCGTCATTGGCCTGTGGCCGGATGGACGCATCGCGCTGCTCAACTCTGCATGGACCACGTTTGCCGAGCTGAACTCGGGCGAGGCCACGCTTCGACGCTGGGGCCTGGGTGCTTCCCTGCTGAGCGCCGTCTCGGGGCCCCTGCACGACTAC
Source organism: Polyangiaceae bacterium (assembly GCA_035634435.1). Lineage (GTDB taxonomy): Bacteria > Myxococcota_A > Polyangia > Polyangiales > Polyangiaceae > PMG-095. The sequence goes on along the minus strand of DASQDA010000415.1, from coordinate 3,845 downwards.
TACGAGCGTGCGTTTGCAAGTGTCCGCCGTGATGGCGACACTTTCGAGCAGACGTACAGCTGCCACTCGGGAAGCTGCGAGCGCGAGTATCGGCTCCACGTGCATGCGTTGACGGGCGGAAGCCTGCTACTGATGCACACCTTGATCGTGACTCTGCCGCTCGCTCGCACGGCGGCCGAAGCTCTGACGTGGACACGCTACGTCGACGTGCAGGGGTTAGTGCATCAGTGCAGCAACTGCCGACGCGTCCGTCGCGCCAGCGACGTTACTGCTTGGGACTGGGTCGCGGAGCTCGTGGAGCATCCGGCCAGCAACACGAGCCACGGTATCTGCAGCGTTTGCTGCGGGCGCTATTACGCGGAGCTGGGGAACAGCGCCGGAGCCCCTGCGCATTGGCGCCCCGCGTGACATCGCTACTCGCACTCGAACGCTGAGTCGTCACTGCGCGATATTGCAGGGCGGCGATCCCTCGCCGTGGCGGTGCGGGACTTGCATCGCCCGCTGCTCTCGAAAGGAGCCACATGGCAACAGCAATGAGACCTCTGGCGGTCGTAACGGGAGCATCCAGCGGAATTGGTCTGGAGCTCGCGCGACAATTTGCCCAAAACGGATTCGATCTGATCATCGCGGCCGAGGACGCCACGATCAATTCCGCCCCCTCTAGCATCGCCGCCGACGGGGCTCGCGTCGAACCAGTGCAAGTTGACCTCGCTACAGCCGACGGCGTCGAGCAGCTCTATGCGCGCATCGCTGCCTCAGGCCGCCCCGTCGAGGCAATAGCGATCAACGCAGGTATCGGGGTGAATGGCGATTTTTCCCGAGACACTGAACTGGAGGCAGAGCTCAGGCTCATCCAGCTCAACGTGATGTCGACAGTTCACCTAACCAAACGTGTCGTCAAGGACATGGTAGCGCGCGGCCGGGGGCGGATCCTCATCACTTCGTCCATCGCTGCGCTGATGCCTTCTCCCTTCATGGCGGTCTACGGCGCCACGAAAGCGTTCGACCTGGCCTTCGCCGAGTCGCTGCGCGAAGAGCTGAAAGACAGCGGCGTCAGCGTGACGGCCTTGCTGCCGGGGCCCACGGAAACGAACTTCTTTCGACGTGCTGACATGGAGGACACCAAGGCGGCCGAATCGAGCCCGGAGAATGACCCCGCCGAGGTCGCTCGCCAGGGCTTCAAAGCCCTCATGGCTGGCGAGGAACGCGTGATCGCCGCCAGCCTCAAGACGAAGTTTCAGGGGGCCCTGGCTCGCTTCCTGCCCGAACAGCTGAAGGCGAAGTGGCACCGTGCCCTTACGGAGCCGGGCTCTGCGAGCTCCTCGAGCGGCTAAGCGGCTGCACGGTTCGATCCGACTTCCGAGGTCGCGTGGGGCTCACTCCCCACGCGGCCGAGCGCCTGGCGCTCGCGCACGGTTCCTGCAGCGAACGCCCGCATGAAGCAGAGGGCGTTTTCACGGATCGGTGCGTTGGGTGGGGTGGTGCTGGGCGCCGTGCTCGCCTTGCGAATGGCGCGGCGGCAGGCTCGCCGGCTTGATTTCCGCGGCAAGAAGGTGCTGATCACTGGGGGCTCACGCGGGTTGGGATTCGCTGCGGCGCGCCGCTTCCTTCGGAACGGGGCGCATGTGGCCATCTGCGCGCGCGACGCTGACCAGCTGGCCCGCGCCGAGCAGGCGCTGCTCGCAATCGCGGCACATGGCGCGGCGCCGGCCAGCGGCGAGGACGGGCCGCCGCGTGTTTTGACCTTGCAGGGGGACGTGGCGGATGAGGCCGCTGCGGGCCGCGTCGTGGCCGAAGTGCTGCGTGTCTTCGGCGAGCTCGACGTCCTGGTCAACTGCGCCGTCGAGATCTCCGTCGGGCCGCTGGACGCGATGACGACCAAGGACTTCGAGCACGCATTCCAGGGGATCTTCTTCGCCGTGTACCAGCCAATGATGGCCGTCCTCCCTCACATGGTTGCGCGTGGCAGCGGGCGCATCGTCAATGTCACCTCGGTGGCAGGCAAGGCGCCCATTCCGCACAACAGCACGTACGTTGCCGCGAAATTCGCGACCACCGGCTTCTCGCAGACCAGCGCGAGCGAGCTCCGGAAACACGGCGTGCGCGTGAGCACCGTCCTTCCGCCCCCCTTGCGCAATGGTGCGTGGATGAACGCCGCGTACAAGGGCGATGCGGAAGAGGAGCTCTCGTGGTTTGCGCGTGCCTTGCACTCGCCGCTCACCTCGAGTGATCCCGAGCTCGCAGCGGAAGCGATCGTGCAGGCGGCCCGTTATGGTGACGTGGAGTTGATGGTCTCGCCCAGCTCCTGGTTGCAGTCCCGCTTGCACGCCTTCTGGCCAGAGCTTTCGGTCGCTCTGCTGGCAGGATTGGAGCGGCGTTTGATGCCCCCGACCCCGCCCGGCGCGCGCGCCCAACCGCTGGCGTGGGGTGAGCATATCCTCGCCAGCAGCACCAATCCACGTGTCCGAGCGGCCGCGCGCAAGGCACAGCCAGACGCCGCGCGCTACCTGCAGCCACTGGCAATGGACATCGATCCCGCGACGGGCCTGATGAAGACGGACTCGAACGGCGGCCGCTGAGAGCCACGCAAGCGTACACTCGCCGCGTCCCTCGCACCCCCCGCCACAGGGTAGAACCCCGCGGCCCTAGTGACGGCTCCCAGTTCTTAACTGAGCGCGACCTGAGCCGTAGCTGACCCACTGCGGCATGCCGAACCGAGACTGCGTTCGCATTGGGTTTCTGGTCGACAGCCTCGTTTCGCGCTATCAGCTGCGCCTGTTTGCAGGGGTTCAACGCGTAGCGCGCCGGCAGCGCGCGCGTGTGGTGGGGTTTCAGGGAAGCTATCTCATCAACGCGGATGCCGAGCGGCCCGCGTTCAACGGGTCCTTTCTCTACGACCTGGCGAGCCCCCTATGCGTCGACGGACTGATCGTCGCCGCCAACATTCTCGCCGGGGGCTTCGGCACGGACGCGGTACAATCGTTTTGTGAACGCAGCGCGTTGCCAGTCGTCAGCATCGGCACGCTCCGAAATTTCCCCCAGGTGGAGGTGGACGATCGACCGGGACTGAGGAGCCTGATCCTCCACCTGGTGCAAGCGCACGGGCGGCGCCGCTTTGCGTTCATCCGCGGTAACGCGGGCAACCCGGACAGCGTCGAGCGCGAGCGCATCTTCCGCGACACCCTGCGCGAGCTGGACATCGCTCTGGTGGAGGGCTGCGTGGTGCAAGGAAACTTTCTGGAGGCGTCGGGCGCCGCGGCCATCCGCCGCCTGGAGGAGCGCCGTCTGCTACACGACATCGACGCAGTCGTTGCTGCGAACGACCAGATGGCGGTCGGCGCAGCACGCGAGCTCTCCCTGCGCGGCTTGCGCGTGCCGCGCGACATAGCGATTGTCGGGTTCGACGACGACGACCATGCGCGCAACAACAATCCACCGCTCACGACCGTGTCGCAACCCGCGGAGCGGCTCGGTGAACGCGCCGCCGAGCTCCTGCTCGAGCGCATCGCGGGTCGATCCGTGGCTGCTTGCACGTGGATGGAAGCCGAGCCCGTCTGGCGCTCCTCGTGTGGCTGTCGCTCGTGGGCGCCGTACGCCGAGCCAACCTCGTCGCGCCCACCTGCTCCGACGAGAATGGGCTTGCCGCACGCAGGTGAGCAGCGCGAGCCGTTCACCGCAGACCAGAGCTTCAACAGCCTGATCTCGAGTCAGCGCCCCGCCTGCGTGCGCGAGCTGGAGCGTCTGCTGGGGTCGGACGCGCAGCCCAGCGGCGTAGACGCCTTGCTCGCCCTAGTCTCGGCCGACAGTGAAACGGACGCCGCTCTGGCTCGCGACGAGCTCGAGCA
>DASQDA010000414.1:0-6892 GCA_035634435.1 Polyangiaceae bacterium | reverse complement strand
CGCTCGGCGAAATCAAGTACGTCTCGTCGGCCGAGGAGGAGGACCAGCTCGGCAGCTCGCTGGCCGCGCCGCGCCTCGAGGAGCGCAACGTCATTGCGGCCGGCGCGCCCGGAAACGGCAAAGTATTCGTGTTCTACTGCTCTGATCTGGACTCCGACGGCGGCGGGCGCTGCCGCTGAACCAACCCATGTTACCCGAGCGCAAGCAGATCCTTGTCGTCGATGACGAGCCCAACCTGCGCCGTGTGCTCGCGGCGCAGCTCGAGCGTGACGGTTGTGACGTTCACAGCGCCGAGGACGGGGAAGAGGCGTTGGCGATGCTGCGTGAGCACCACATCGACCTCGTGATCACCGACTTGCGGATGCCCAAGCTCGACGGGATGGAGCTGCTGCGGCGCGTCGTGGCGCTCGACGAAAATCTGCCGGTGGTCATGCTCACCGCGCACGGGACGGTGGACAACGCCGTCGAAGCGCTCAAGACCGGGGCCTTCGATTACATCACCAAGCCGTTCGATCAAGCAGAGGTCCGCACCGTCGTTCGCAAGGCGCTGCGCACGCGTGACTTGTCTTCGGAAGAGGCGTCCCGCGCCGCCCAGTCGCTGCCGGAAGGCGCGCGTTACGGGATCATCGGTCAGAGCCAGGCGATTCAGGACCTCTATGCAGTGCTCGATCGGGTCGCCGACACGCCGACCACCGTGCTCATCACCGGTGAAAGTGGCACCGGCAAGGAGCTGGTTGCCCGAGCGTTGCACGAGAACTCGTCGCGGCGCGACAAGCCGTTCATCAAGGTCAACTGCGCGGCCATCCCCAAGGACTTGATGGAGAGCGAGCTGTTCGGCTACGAGCGCGGAGCGTTCACCGGGGCGGTGGGGTCGAAGCCGGGCCGCTTCGAGTTGGCAAGCGCGGGCAGTCTGTTCTTGGACGAGATTGGATCCATCCCGGTCGAGATGCAGGTCAAGCTGCTGCGAGCGTTGCAGGAGAGCGAGTTCGAGCGCGTGGGCGGCATCAAGACCATCCACGTCGACGTACGTCTCGTCGCCGCAACCAACAGCGATCTGAAAAAAGAGATCGCCCTCGGCACGTTCCGTGAAGACCTCTACTACCGACTCAACGTCGTCCCGATCCGCTTGCCGCCGCTGCGGGAGCGCGCGCAAGATATTCCCCTGCTGGTGCGGCACTTCATCGAGAAGTTCAACGCGCGGCTCAAGAAGAGCGTCACCGGCATCGAGCACGTGGCCCTGGTTCACCTGTGCGGCTATCCGTGGCCTGGCAACATCCGCGAGCTCGAAAACGTCATCGAACGCGCGGTGTTGTTCTGCGACCGCACCGAGATCGGCGAAAACGACATTCCGGCGGAAGTGCGCGGTGAGGCTCTGGCTGCCGCAAGCACGCCGACTCCGCCGCTGGCTGCGCTCTCCGGCAGCGCGGACGGCCTGAAGGAGCAAGTGAAGGCGGCCATGAGTCGCCTCGAGCGGGAGCTCATCGTGCGTGCACTCGAACAGACGCACGGAAACGTGACCCACGCCGCGCGCTTCCTGAAGATTTCTCGCAAAGGTCTCCAGTTGAAGATGAAAGAGCTGGGGTTGCGCGAGCGTGACGACACGAAAGAGTCGTGAACGCGGCTTCGCGTTGGTGTCTGCTCCTGCTCGTGAGTCTCGCCACGGGCGTGAGTTGCCGTCAGGAGGGCGGCAGCCCTGGTCCGGCGGGTGCCTCGAGCGGCAATAGCGTTCCTTCTTCGGGAGCCATCGGGCCCCCTGTGCCGCTACCAGTCCCGCGCAAGGGTATGGCCTGGATTCCGGGCGGAGCCCTGGTGGTGGGAACCCCTCCCGACCTGCTTCCGCGAAAGGTGGACGAGGAGATGCCGGGCGAGCAGGTGATCTTGCACGGCTACTACATCGACCTGGTCCCTTATCCAAACGAAGAGGGAGCCATTCCACTCACCAACGTGAGCCAGCCGGAGGCACAGGCGCTGTGCGCGGAACGCGGAAAGCGCCTGTGTTCCGAGCTGGAGTGGGAGCGCGCCTGCAAGGGCCCCGACAACCGCGTCTATGAGTACGGCGATCGCCACCGTGCCGATCGCTGTGGAACCGGCGTGGTCCCCGGCCTGCGACCGGCAGGTCTACGCGTGGGCTGCCGCAGCGACTTCGGGGTGCGCGACCTGGATGGTGGCGCCTTCGAGTGGACGGCGAGTCGCTGGGGCCGGGGGACGGGCGACGAGCTAGTCACCGTGCGCGGCGGCAACGCAACCGTTGGCGAGATCGTGGGACGCTGCGCCAACGGCGAAGGACGTGACCCGAGCTCGAAATCCGGCACGGTGGGGTTTCGATGCTGCGCCGGGGATCCCAACACGGCGGCGGTGCTGCTCAACGTCCGTCAGGGCAAGCGCCTGGAAGAGAGCGCGCGTACTGACGTGAAGCTTGCGGCCCGGCTGGTCGCCAGCTTGTCCGACGAGGCAAAAAAGACCTTAGCGGCGAGTGGGACGGCGCGCCTAGAACGCTTGTGGATGTGGCGGCCCGTGGGCAACGAGGAGCTCTGGGCAGCGACGATCTGCGCGGGCCTCGGGGTGCGTCCTGTTTGCGGCGTGGCCGTCGTGCGTGACACGTTGGGCAAGAGTGAGCTCGTGGCGTGGGCGCCGAGCGGCTTCAAGCTGCCTTCGCTGCACATCGATCGCGACCCCCGGGACGTCTGGCTGCTAGGGGGTGATGAGCTCGGCCGCTACAAGCGACTGATTGCGTACGCGTGGGGCAGGGTGACCGTGCACAGCGAGGAGCGTCGGGTCGGGCGCAGCGATCCGAAAGACCTGCTCGAGGAGCACGCGAAGACCACGAAGCGACGCAAAGGCGCGCAGTCGCGCTGACGCTGGTTGGCTCAGCGCGAGCAATGTGAGTTGATCCGTGTGGCCGCCATGCGCTCCACGCGGCCTTGCCGCTCCAGGGAGCGACGCGCCTCATCCTGCTGAGCCGCGTCGCCCCCCTCCAGCGCCTGTGCATAGCCGCGGACAAGCGGTGCGAGGGACTCGAGAGCGGAGGCGTACTCGTCACTGAGGGGCCTTCCAGTGCGCGTGGCAAACGCAGCGCGACGGACGTCGGCGGCGAGCTTCTGGTAAGCGTCAGCCGCGGAACGGTAGGCTCGGGGCGTCTTTTCCTTCTCCCAGCGCTGGATGTTGATTCGCTCCTCGTTCACACGGGCGATGAGCCCCCGACACTGCCGCACCTTTTGCACTTGGCCGCAGCCCGCTACGGCGGTCAGCAGGATCAACCCAGATACGGTCAGCAGGCGCGCCACGCGCGACAGATAGCACTCGAGCTGTAAGAGCTTCAATCGTGCGCAGCGCTGAGGCGTCCCATGTGGAGACGGCGCGCATTGCGCGCCGATTCCAGCCAGATGGTCAAGGAAAACATGCGACGAGGGCTTTACAGTCGCCGTTTTCAGCCCGAAGCTGCAAGGATGTCGCTGGTCACCAAATTGCAGAAGCTGCTGGCGGACCCCGCCTTCGGGCGCTCTGCGGTGACGAGCGCCCTGGCTACGGCCAGCGACTTCCTGCTCGCGAGCTCGCTGTCGCTTTGGCACTTCCCTGCGGGGCTCGCTACGTTCCTGGGTTGTGTGGCGGGCGGGCTCATCGCCTTTCGCGTCAACCGCGGCTGGGCCTTTCGCGCGGGCGGGACGAAAGCCGGTCCGCAATTGGCCCGCTTCCTGTTCGTGTGGGCCGCGAGCGCGGGCCTGAACGCCGCCGGGGTGGCGTTGGTCGTGCTGCTGCCTGCAGTTGGCTTCGGCCTGGCCTGGATCACGGTGCGAGCGCTGGTCTATACGATGTGGAACTACCCGATGCTCAAGCTCTTCGTGTTCGCTCGCCCGCGGCCGGTGCCGTGACTTCCGTTTCGTGAGCGCAGCGAAATGTGACACCCGCAGATCGAGGGTGGTCCTCGCTGTCCGCGCCGGTGTTCGCTTGCTGGTCGGGTGTAGCTGCTTACTGGCTGCGTGTGACAATGGCCAGGCACCACCTGGTGAGGCGGCCCCGCCCGCTGCCGCCGTGCGCAGGTCGGTGCCCATGGGCGCGCCAAGCTCGAGCCCGAGTCAGCGCAGGTCGTCGGCGGCCCCCGAGGTCGTCGGCATTCGGGAGCGCCGCCTCTCGTTGGCGGGAGCTTCCCCTACCACGCGTCGCGTGGCGCTCGGGCGTCGTCTCCTGGCTCAGGCGCAGACCGATAAAATCGTCGTCCGCAGCGGCGCGGACGGCACCCTCGTTCTCGAGCTGCCTGCCGAGCATCCGCGCCAGGCGGTCGCGCTGCCGGGCGGGAGTGTTCTGGTAGCTGCTTTGGACTTCGCCTATCGCTTCGAGCCTGGAAGAAACGTGGCGCAGCGTCTGACCCGTCTCAGCCTGCTGCGCGACTCGGAGCTGCATGCTCGACGGGAGAGCGCCGAGCACGTGTGGGTTTTGCAGCCAACGCTTCGGAACGTGCTGCTCTATTCGCTGCTGCCCGACGCGGGCCTTGGTCCACGCGCAGAGCGCACGCTTCCGGGCTTCGACGGCGTTGCCTTCACCACATTGCTCGACGGCAGCTTCCTGTTCACTGCCGGCTCGTCGCTGACGCACCAAGTGCATGCCGCACAGGCACGCTCGTTCCCGTTGCCCTCTGTGCGTGTGTGGAGGTTGCTGGCGGCGCCGCGCATCGACCGCGCGCTCGTCGTCACCGCCGACGGAGCCTTCACCTGGCTCGAAATCGGCGAGCGCCTGCTGGTCGTCAAGACCGTCCAGACCGGCGTCATCCCGTTCGATGTGGCAGCGACGAGCCGATTGATTGCGCTGGTGAGTGTGATCGAGGCCGGCAACGAGCCCCGCCGCTTCCTGCTGAACGTGTACACAGCCGATGGGGAGCTGCGGTTTTCCACCGGCTTGCCTGCCGTGCCGGTCAGTGCCGCGGACGACTGGGCGGCGAACGTCGTCTCCGAGATGCAAGTCAGCGTGGGCGACGAGCCTCCCCGAGTGGCCGTGGGCGGGCGATCGCAGCTTTTGCTGTTCGATGCGGAGAGTGGCAAGCGCTTGTTTCCCCGGTGACTGGTTCTCGCAGCTCGCGCAACGCGTGCACTCACAACGCAAGTTGGTGTCGGGAGCACCCCCTTGTCAGCTCTCGCTCGCTGTCTACCCGCCTATCGCGGCTGTGTGCATCCGGTTTGACCTTGCAGCGCTCAATTGGAAGGTGGAGAGTTGATCCGGCACATGAGAGCACAGAGCGTGGCGCGCTTCGGGTCCTATTTCCTCCTCTGTATCGGTGCTTGCCTGGGCAATGCGGCGACGGCCCAGGCGCAGACGAAGGTTGCGTGTCTGGGGGAGGCGAGCACGCACAGCGCTCATCGCACCAATGATCCCGAATACCCCGAGCTCATGGGGCGCTTGCTGGACCCGAACTTCATGCGCGAGCCCACGCCAACGAATCCCTTCAGCGGCGGCATGTTCTATGGTGGCGGCACCAACTACCGCATTGGCAACTTCGGTTTGCCGCGTGGCACGGTCATCGATACCACCAATGCTGCGGCCGACGTGATGCCGACGATTCGCAGCCAGATGCTCAAGGACGCGGAGGCGTTCGGACCCCACGCCGTCGTGCTGGGGCCCTACGGCGCCCACGAGCGGTACTCGCTGGAGAGCGTCGCCAGCAAGTTCTTGCCCGATCTGCGTGCGCTGGCGGCCAGGGTCGTTGCGTTTCCGAGCAAGCCCACGGTGTTCATCGCGCTGCCGCTGCCGCGCTGGGGTGAAGACACCGACGCTGAACGCCGGAGCATTCACGGCTTCACGGCTCAGGTCGCCCGCGAGATGAACCTTCCCACCATCGATCTCTGGACGGAGTTTTTGGGCAAGCGTGCCGAGTTCAACGATCAGAATCACCTCTCGCTCGCTGGCAGGCAGCGTATGGGCAACTTCGTCGGTGCGGCGATCAAGCGCTGGAAGGACTCCGGCTCCGGCAGTGTGGGCGGCGGTGGCGCCGGCGGCACGGGTAGCGGCGGCTCCGCGTCTGGTGGTGGCGCGGGGCGCGGCGGAAGTGGTGGCCTGGCAGGGGCTGGTGGCGCGACCGGCGGCAGTAGCTCCGGCGCCGGCGGCGCTCCCGCCGCGGCAGGTGCGAACAGCGGCGGAGCCGTGGGCCTGGGCGGTTCCAGCGGCTCGAGCGCCGGCAATCCGGGCGCGGGCGGGAGCGCCGGCTCGACCCCGGTGGCCACTGGCGGCAGTCCCGCCAGCAGCGGCGGCTCGCCCGGCGTGGGTGGCTCGCCCGCCAGTAGCGGCGGAGCGCCTTCTGGAGGCGGTGGAGCCCCCACGACACCTCCGAGCTCGACCGTCGGCGGGACGACGAGCCAGGGCCAATCCGGGACGACAGGCGTCATGCCTGGGTCGCCAACGGAAGAGTCGGGAGGCTGCAGTGTTCGCGCAGTGCCGCCCTCAGCCGGCGGATGGATGGCGGGGCTCGCTGGGCTTTCGTTGCTCGCCTTTGCGGCTCGACGTCGCTCGTCGCGAAAATCCTGAGCTTGCGCGGGCCGCACAGCTAGCCGCGGCCGCTCGGCCCATTGCTGCCCGAAAGTTGCCCGCCGTCGGCCGCTGAGGACAAGGGTGGCTCGAGATGCGGTCAGGACGCGTGGAACCCGAGCTTTATGCCCTCCGTCAGCTAGCTCAGGAGCTGGCTCAAAAGAGCCGCGAGCGGCCCTCGAGCGTTCATTTATTGGCCGCCGTTGCCGCCGGCAGCACTCCCGCTGCCGAGCTGTTGACGGAGCGGCGACTGAGCTCGGAAGAGCTGCTGCGACTCGGCCGCACCGTTGCCGAGGAGCTGGCCGAGCCGACCCGTGCGGCGCTGCAGCGAGCCCACGACATAGCGGGACGCATGGGTTTCAGTCAGGCGAGCGCGGCGCAT
>DASQDA010000413.1:0-3637 GCA_035634435.1 Polyangiaceae bacterium | reverse complement strand
ACAGCGCAGCACCAAAAAGCTGCTTTCGTCTCGCCGGGCATGCCCGGTCCGCACACGCGGGAGCTGTTCAACGGCTCGAGTCTGGACGCCCAAAGATTTCCGGTGGCTATATCGAAGAGGCCATACCCGATCCCATCTCGAACTCGGAAGTCAAGCTCTTCGGAGCCGATGGTACTGCACGGGCAACCGTGTGGGAGAGTAGGACGCTGCCGGGCTAATTGTGTAAAAGGCTCTGAGGAAACCCCTCGGAGCCTTTTTTTGTGAGTAGCATGAGCCGGCGGTTCGGCCCATCCAGTGCGGGCGCGAGTGCGTAGGGCTCGCGTGGCGCGCGGAGCGGCGATCGCTGCTCGGACGGCGTGGAATGTGGCCGCCAACCGCGCTGTCTGGTTGCCGCGGAACTGCCGCCCGAGCCGCTTGGCTCGCGAGCACGGTATACGCAGACGCGCGGTCCTCGGCCGCCCCCTGAGGTGTGCGCCGTCGGGACCGCGCGCGAAGAGGGCCGTTCCCACGTTAGCCCGCCCCCGTCCCGGCCTGCGATGAGGCAGCAGCCGGCGCGCGCATCCCGTACTAGGGTTCGGTTCTTGATTGGCCGCTGGCAGAGAGCGGTAGCCGCCTGGCGAGCGCTACCGACCAAGGTGCGCAGAGTTTCCGCTGCTCTCGGCGTGGTGCTCGGCGCGTCCGCTGTCATGGCCGCGATGGCGCCAAGCTGGGTGCGCTCGCTCGTCGCGCAGCGTGCGGCCGATCGCGGTTTGGTGGTCGAAGTGGGCGGCGTGCGACCCTCGGCGCGCGGGATAACGCTCACTCGCGTTTCGATCGTCGATCCGACGCTCCCCGGCACGCGCGCGGACATCGATCGGCTGGAGCTCCGCTTCTCGTTGCGCGACCCGCTGCCCGTGTTCGTTGAGGGAGTGCGGGTGGTTCTCGTGGGTGAGCCGGGTGTCCTCAACGAGAGGCTCCGGACCTTCCGGGGCACCCGGCTCGGAGCGCCAGCGGCGGCGAGTGCTCCGGAGCGCTCGCGAGGCGTGACCTTCTCCGGGGTCGACGTTGCCTGGCGCACGCGGGAGAATGCCGCACCCGGCCTTGTCATCTGGGGCATGCGCGGCGAGCGGCAGCCAGGAGCGGAGGGCCGCGTGCACGCTGATCTGGCCCGGATTTCGACCCATGGACTGCTCGCCGATGTGCAGACGCTCGACCTGACCGCGGAAGCCAGCACCTCGCGCCTGAAGCACGTTGACGCGGTTCGCGTCTTCGCTCGGGCAGACCTGAGCGGCGACGCCGGGGACCGAGAAGTAGCGCAAGTGCCACCACGAAGCCGTGCTGACGCGAAGCTCTCCGTGCGAGCACTGTGGGCCGCCTTTACCGACAGCATGTCCCAGCAGACCACACCGGAGTTTCGCGCGGTTGCCGCCGCCTTGACCCTCGACGTCGTCCGCGGCCGGGAGTCGCTCCGCATCGGCCCCAACCGCTGGAGCATGACCCGCAGCGATGAGTGGCTGACGGTCATGGGGCAACCGGCGACGGATGCTCAGAGCGGAGCACCGCTCACACTCAAGCTGCGCGCGCCGCTCTCCGGCGGCCTGGCAGAGCTCGACGTGCGCGGAGGTCCGGTAAGCCTCGCGTCCCTTGGAGTGCGAGAGGGCGACTTCGGCCTCGTCCGCGTGCGTGAGGCGTTGCTCGAGGCCGAGGCTCATGTCGTATTGACGCCCCCTGAGGGCCCCATCGACGTGACAACTCGAGGGCGTCTGGACAACGTCACCTTGAATCGGCCGGCGCTTGCCGCTTCGGAGCTGAGCGGCATCAACCTGGGCTGGTCGCTCGAAGGCAGTGCGAACCTGGCTTCACCAGCAGTTCACCTTCGTGCGGGCGAGGTCTCACTCGGCGCCCTCCGCGCGAGCCTGAAGGGGAAGCTGGAGCGGACGGCAGAACGGACGCTGCTCAATCTGCAGGGGGAGGTCCCGATTGCAGCGTGCGGCTCGGTACTGGAAGCGACCCCGCGGGGCGCCGCACCCCTTCTGAGTGGTGTGTCCATGGACGGCACCTTCTCGCTCGCGGCGCGACTCGCATTCGACAGCTCGCAGCCGGACGCAACCAGCGTCGGGCTCGACGTTGCCAACGCATGCCGCATCCGGCAAGTGCCGCCCGCGATCAATCCACGACGCTTCAGCAGGCCCTTCCTTCGCGAGGTCAGAGGGGCTGACGGTCTGCCTCTCACTATCGAAAGTGGGCCGGGCACGCCGGACTGGACGCCCTACGAGGACATCTCCCCGCATCTCGAAACGGCAGTGCTCGTCTGCGAAGATGCCGGCTTCTTCCGTCACCGGGGCTTTGCGTACCGTGCCATCGAGAGCTCGATTCGCATGAACTTAATCTCGCGACGCTTCGTGCGCGGCGCGAGCACGATCAGCATGCAGCTGGCGAAGAACCTGTACCTCGGGCAGGAAAAGACACTCTCGCGCAAGCTCCAGGAGGCGGTGCTCACCCAGCTTCTGGAGCAGGAGCTCTCGAAGCACGAGATCATGGAGCTCTATCTCAACGTCATCGAGTTCGGGCCCGGCATCTACGGGATAAAACAAGCCGCCCGCTACTACTTCAACGAGCAGCCGCGCGACCTTTCACTCGGCCAGGCGCTCTATCTGGCGTCGATACTCCCCAACCCCGATGCGCAGCACTTCCTTCCGGACGGACGGGTTAGCGGCGGCTGGTCCCGCTACCTTCAAAAGCTCATGCACATCGCTTTCGACATTCAGCGCATCTCCAAAGACGAGCTCGAGGCGGCACTGTCGGAGCAAGTGGCCTTTGGCCAACCGAACACTCTGCGGCTGCCGCTATCCGTCGAACCGGACCTGGACGAGCCTACGGAGCTGCCGTTCTCGCCTTGAGCTGCGGCTTCGTGCTTCGCGTGACCGCGCTACTTCTCGCCTAGGGCGCGCAACCGGGCGAAGAACGCGCTCAGGCGGCGGGCCCCCTCGTCGGCCAAGACGCCGCGCTCGACGGCGAAGCGGTGGTTGAGACGGCCGTCCTGCCCGATGCCGAAGCTGCTGTCGACCGCGCCGGCCTTGGGATCCGAGGCCGCATAGACTAGGCGGGCGATGCGGGCGTTCACGAGCGCTCCAGCGCACATGGGGCAGGGCTCCAGGGTGGCGTAGACGGTGGCGCCCTCCAGACGCCAGTGACCGTTCTGCGCTGCGGCGGCTCGCAAGGCGAGCACCTCGGCGTGGGCCGTCGGGTCTTGTCGCTCCTCGCGTCGGTTGTGCTCGCTGCTCAAGAGCGCGCCAGCGGACGAGACCACGACACAGCCCACCGGCACGTCGCCATGTACGACGGCAAGGTCTGCCTGCTCGAGCGCGGCGCGCATCCAGTGCCGGTCAGATTCCTGCGCCACCGGGACAGCTCCCACCCAGCTCACGCTGGCGGGTTACCCGAAGCACCGGGCTGGAACCCCAGATAGGCAAGGCGCTCGGTCAGCGCCTGGACCTCCTGTGCGCCGTCGAGCAGCTGCCCGATAGGGTCCCAGGTGCCATTCGTCAGAGCTTCGCGAGCGCCAGGCTTGATGGTGAACGGCACGCGCAAGTCGCCAGCTGTGACGGTGAGCGACCCGAGGTCGATGCCGAGAACGAGCTCAGGCGAGCTCTCCACC
>DASQDA010000412.1:0-11115 GCA_035634435.1 Polyangiaceae bacterium | reverse complement strand
TTCGCCAGGCGCGAGCTCGATGGTGACCGGTGACATGCCCACCTCCTTTCCGCGGTGATAGAGGCGTGCCTCGGGTGGTCTGACCTTCACCACCACCGTCACCTTGCCCGCGGCGGTGCTCGCGCTTGCCGCCTCAGCGTTGGGGGAAGTCCCCGCGCTCGGCTCGGGCGTCGTGGCCGCCGGCGCATCGGCAGTGGGCGCCGGTGCTGTCTGCTGGGGGGCCGCCTGCTCTGCAGCGCTGACTGTGTTGGGCTGGTCCACGGGGGCCGTGGGCTCCGCAGCAGGAGCGGGCTCGACAACGCGAGGGCCGGGTGCATCCGGGGCAGCCGGTTCGAGCTGGCTGCGCGGCGTGGGGGATTGTGCGGGTGCCTGTGCCATGCGGGGCGCATCGCGCTGGGTCAACAGCCAGATCCCCGCGACCCCGAGCGCCGCGGCTGCGACGATGAGCGTGCGACCCCTTGCCTTGGCTCTTCTCGGGTATGGCTGGGGCTCGTCGTCGGCAACCGCGTACTTCCCTGCTTGCGCGACTCGCTCGGCTTCCGGATGCGCCGCTGCGGCCACGACGTGCGCTGCGGGGCCGTCGCCGCTCGGTGCTTCCCTCGCGCCTTGCATCTTCGCGGGTGCAAGCTCCGGCCGTCGCGCGCTGAGCGACTGCGTATCGACTTTCATGCCACTCGGCACTGCAGGGTCGCGCGGGAACTCGGGGCGCGTCAGCTGCGCCAGGCTGGCCGGCTCTGTTGCAGGCTCCGCGCCCCAGGCGGTGGCAAGCGCTTCCGTGAGGGGCGGCACGGAGGGCGCCTCCTGCTTCGCTGCCTCGTCCGCTGCCGCCCACTCGGAATCAACAGCGTCCGCAGAGGGCCATTCCGAGTCGATCTCGTCCGTGGCGCGCGGTGACGCGCCGCTCGATACCGCCGGCGTCAGCACGGGTGAGCTTGCCGCCGACAGTGGCGCAACACTGGACTCAGCGCTGCGTCCAGATGCGGGCGGCGTCGAGGCGCGCCTTGGCACAGGCGCCGGGGTAGAGGTGGCTGACGACGCGGGCAGCGATGGAGGGCGTGAAGACCTCGTGGGCAGCGGGGCCGAGCGTGACGGCCCAGCGG
This sequence comes from Polyangiaceae bacterium, assembly GCA_035634435.1. GTDB lineage: Bacteria > Myxococcota_A > Polyangia > Polyangiales > Polyangiaceae > PMG-095. Next base: position 10,015 of record DASQDA010000412.1, on the reverse strand, counting down.
GAGCAATCGACGCAGCGGGCATCGACGGCGCAGCGGGCATTGACGGAGCGGGCGCTGACGACGCCGGCCTTGCCGACGGGAGCTTCGGGGAGACAGATGTCGTGCGCGCGCCGTCAGAGGGCAGCGAGGCGCTCGGCACCGACGCTCGCGCGCTGGCGGACGCAGGTGTCGAGGCCTTCAGCGATGCGCCCGCCGCTGGCACCGACGCCGAGGCCGCCGCTCGCTGCGAGTCGCCCGCCGTCCTTGTCGTACCTGGCTCTTTCCGCGCCGCACTGGCGGAACTCGCCGGCGCGCGCTGCGAGGCGGATGTGCCCGGCGCCGCGCGCAGCGACGCAAGCTCTGCGGTTTTCGGAGCCACGGAGCTCGAAGAGTGCGAGACCCCGGGCGCTTTCGACGGGGCAGCGTTCTTCTCGGGGCCCGGAGCCGCAGTGTCGCCTGAGGGCGACCCGTCCTTGGGTGAGCGCGCGGGGTGATCCGACATTGGCGCGAAGCATACGGTCGTTTGGCCCAAAAAGGCGAGCACCCGCGAGCGCACTTCAAGGGCACCAGAATACTACTGCCTTGACAGAAGTAGGGCTCGGCTCGCGCCAGCACTGCTACGCGCTCAGGCGGGCTTGGCGACCTCGCGGATATGCTTCTTGTCGATCTTTCCAGTATCGGTCTTGGGCAACTCCGGCACGATCAGTACGTCCCGCGGCACCATGAATGCCTCGAGCCGCGCCATGCAGTGGCGTTTGATTTCCGGCAGCGGGAGCTCTTGGCCTGGCTCGAACGCAACGTAGGCGCGCACGGCCTCTCCCAGAATGGGGTCGGCAATGCCGATCACCGCTGCCTCTCGCACGCCCGGGAGCGCGTACAACACGCCTTCAACTTCGGCGGGGCTCACCTTCTCGCCGCGCGTCTTGATGATGTCATCGCTGCGTCCAAGAAAGGTGTAGTAGCCGTCGCGATCGACTTTGAACCAGTCGCCGGTGACGAACACACGCTCGCCTGGGTAGCGCCCGGGCTGCAACACGCGTTCGCTCTCTTCCAGCAGATTCCAGTAGCCGAGCATCACGCCCGGGCTTCGCACGTGTAAAATCCCAGGCTCGCCCGCGGGCACGGGCTCACCACTCAACGAACGCAGGAATACCTCCGTACCGGGCAGTGCCTTGCCCACGGAACCGGGCCGCTCGCCCCCGAGCTCCGGCTCCAGGTAGAGCGCGCGTTTGCACTCGGTGAGCCCATACATGCGAAAGATCAGCGCGTTGGGAAAGAGCTGCCCCATGCCGCGCACGAGATCTTCGGCGAGCGCAGCCGCGGTATTGGTGATGCGCGTGATGCTTGGCAGCTGCACGGAGGTCCGTGCGTGCAGAGCCAACAAACGCGCAAAAATGGTAGGCACCCCGGGGAACGCCTGAATCTCACGCGTGGCCAGCCGCTCCAGCACCGTCGCCGGGAACGCAAACGACTGCTCGATGTAGAGCGTCCCGCGCACCGCCACGTTCAACAACATCTGATACATGCCGTAGTTGAAAGAAAACGGCAGCACGGTGAGCGTCCGACAGCCTTCTTCGAGCCTGAGCACCTGCACCAGCGCCGAGATGGAGAACATCATGCTCTGGTGCGTCATCATCACGCCCTTGGGGCGACCCGTGCTCCCCGAGGTGTAGATGAGCGCCGCTAGGTCCAACGGGATCACGGGGACGTGCTGGCGCGGCCGTGACAGACTCACTACCTCGCTCCAGCCCTCGAAGAGACGCCCCTCCGGCAGCGCGTCGCCGCGACAGAGCACGCTCTCGACACTCACGCCGGCCGCCAGCACGCTCGCATAACGCTGCGCCAGCGCTCGTTCGGTCAGCACCACGCGCGGGCGCGCGTCATCGAGCAGCAGCGCAAGCTTCTCCTCCTTCGTCTGAGGATTGACGAAGCTGTAGGCGGCACCCGACAGCAACACGGCGAACAGCGCTACGGCACAGTCGACGCCATTCTCGAGGAACAGCAGCACACGATCGCCGCGCTGCACCCCACGTTCGACCAGGGTGGCACACAGGCCATGCACGCGCGCGGCGAGCTCTGCGTACGTGCATTGATCGGTGTCGTCCACGAAGGCGAGACGCTCAGGCGTCTCCTCCGCTGCCAGCGTGAGCCATTCGTGGACTAGGCGAACGGGGATGCTCACCAAAACGTGTTCTCCGCCGCGGTCACCTTGCCTTCGACCACGATGCGCGACGGCGTCTCCGGTCTGGCGAGCGAGGGCTCGTCCACCATCTGGCGCTGCAGCAGCATGCTCGTCACCACGAACACGAGCGCCATCTCGTCGCTCTCGTTGACGCCGACGCCCACGTTCTTTCGACACTTGCGCAACAACAGCTCCACCGTGCGTGCGTCGAACAGCCCCGCAGCGGCGATGGCCTCCGGAGCGAGCGCGGCTCGGATGCTGTCGGGCGCGCCCGGGCCGGCAATCGCGTTGAGGATGGGGGCGCGATACGGCTGCTTGGGGCGCCGCGTGATGGCCATGGGCAAGAGCGGTCGTACAGCCTGGCGCAGCACGTACTTGTCGCGCAGACCGCGCAGCTTGGCGCGGCTCGGCAACGACGCCGCAAACTCCACTAGGCGATGGTCGAGAAAGGGAAAGCGCCCCTCGACGCTATTGCCCATCAGCATGCGATCGCCCTGCGTGTGCAGCAGGTAACTCTGGAAGAAGGTCGCGATCTCCAGGTACTGGGCGCGCCCCAGCGTGGAAAACTGACTGAAGTCGAGCGGCAGCCCCGCGACTAGTGCTTGCCGGGGGTCGACCGCTTCTGCAGCGCGGGCTGCCAGCTCCGGATGCAGCAGACGCACCAGGCGGGCGCTGTTTTCGAAGCGAATCTGATGGCTATAGAGTGGGTCGTCCGTCGCGCCCAGGTCACGTCCGAAGAACGCGTTCAAGAACCCGCCCGTGCGACCCAGGTCCCGAGCTAGATAAGGATGCACCTTGCGGAGCAGCATGGGCCGACAGGTAGACTCGGGCTGTCTGGCCCAGAACCTTCGTATCTTGTCTTCCTTGAAGATGTGGTAGCCGGCGAACAGCTCATCGGCGCCTTCGCCCGTGAGCACCACCTTGGTGCCGGTCTGTCGCACCAGACGCGAGAGCAGGAGCAAAGGACCGGGCGCCGTGCGAAGCATGGGCCGCTCCGCATGCGTCACGACGTCCGGCAACGCACCGGCGATATCAGCGGCCGACACCTCCACGGCCTCGATGGGCAGGCCGAGCGCCGCGGCGACGGCATCCTGCTCCTTGCGCTCATCGAAGAGCGGATCGTCGAAGCGCACCGAGAACAGCTTCAAGCCGCGGGTCGCGTGTCGCTGTGCGAGCGCCACGATGGCGGACGAGTCGAGACCGCCGCTCAGGTAAGCCGCCACGGGGACGTCGGCTCGCAGGCGCAATCGGGTCGAATCTTCGAGCAGGTCACGCACGCGCTCGGCGAGCACCTCGTCGGATGCGTGAGCGAGGGCCGGATCTTCCCGGAAGCTCAGCTGCCACCAGCTGCGCTGCCGGGTCGTGCCGTCCGCAAAGCGCTCCAGCACGTGGCCCGGCGGCAGCTCGCGAATGCCACGAAACGCTGAACGGCCGAGATTGGACCAGAGCACCGCCTGCTCCAGCAGAGCCGCCGGGTCGAGCTCCCGCGTCAGACCCGGGTAGCGCAGGACAGCCTTGGCCTCCGAGCCAAAGATCAGCGCACCGCCATGCTCCGCGAGGAACAGCGGGCGCTTACCGAGACGGTCGCGAACCAGCACCAGCTTGCGCTCGGTGCGGTCCCAGAGGGCGAACGCAAACGCGCCGTTCATCTCGTCGAGGGCGCGCAAGCCCCATCGGGCGTAGGCGTGGGCGATGACCTCCGTGTCGCAGCGCGTGGCGAAGCGGTGGCCCAAGGCTTCGAGTCGCTCGCGTAGCTCGATATGATTGTAAATTTCGCCGTTCTGGACGACGAAGTAGCGGCCGCTGTCATCGGAGAGCGGTTGGTCGCCCGAGCTGACGTCGACGATCGCCAAACGCGTGTTGGCCAGAGCACACGCACCATCGACATAGAGCCCCGAGCCGTCCGGTCCCCGGTGACGCAGCTCGCCTGCCATCGAGAGCAACGCCCGTACGGGAGCGGGACGACCCGACGCCTCATAGATACCGGCTATTCCACACATCGCACGCTCGAGCTTTCAGGGGTCCGACCAGCCTGGCATCCGAGACCGTGACGCGGGTGCAGGAGGTATCCAACTAGGTGTTTGAGTGAGGAGCCCCGACGGCGGCGTCCGGCGGTTCGAGGACGAGGCCTCCGAGGTGCAGCGAGCGTGTGGTGCGGCGTTTGCCATCGATGTCGCGATACACGCGCTCGACCTGATCTTCGCTGAGGTCCAGGACACGAGTCAGCGCGGCAGGTGGATAACCGTTGCTGCGGCCGTACAGGCACAAATCCATCTTGTCGTAGGGAAGGGAGAAGTAAAACTCGTCCTGACCCTGGGGCAACGAGTAAGTGTCCGTCGTGGGAGGTCGCCGGCAAATGTCAGCGGGAACGCCCAGGTGGGCTGCCAGCTCGTACACCTGCGTCTTGTACAGATGAGCGATTGGCTTGAAGTCCGCCAGGCCGTCACCGCCCTTGACGAAAAACCCTTGATCGTACTCCAGCCGGTTCGGCGTTCCCGCCACGGCATAATTGCGCGCGTCGGCGTGGTAGTACTCGAGCATGGTACGAACGCGCTGCTTGAAGTTGGTAGCGGCTACGATACCCAGGTACGCATTGGGGGTCAGACGGCGCTTTATCTCGCTGCCGTCGGGAGCGCGCGCAACCACGGAGTAGAGTCGGTAGCGATCGTCTTCCGTGACCCCGGGCAGCACGATTTTCGAGCGCCAACCGGGCCCGTACTCCGGAATCACCGCGCGGATGGAGGCGTCCTGGCGGCTGTAACAGCCCAGCGCCTCGAGCGGCGCGCTGATCTCCTCCAGCACGCATTCCACGCCTTGGCTCTCGGCCACGCTGCGGGAGAGCGCCAGCGTTTCCGGCGACGAATGCTTGTCCGGCATCAGCAGCCCGACAACGCGCTCTTTGCCGAGGGCTCGCGCGCACAAGGCAGTCACCACGGCGCTGTCGATGCCCCCCGAGATGCCCACCACGGCACCCTTGCGATGCAGCACCTCCAGTACGGAGTGCCGAATGAACGCGGAAATTTCGCGGACGCTGCGTTCCAGGTCGAGCCGTAGCACCTCCGGCGTCAGCTCACCGTTTGCCCTCACGCGGCCACCCGCTTGCGCTCGACGAAGGCGACGATGCGATCGACGCTGTCCAGGTTTTCCGGGACGGTCTCCTCGTCGCCAATGCTCAGCGAGAACTCCTGCTCCAGGAAGGCGATTAGCTCCAGCACGCCCGTCGAGTCAATCAACCCGAGCTTCGTGAGCGACTCGTCGGCAGCAATGCTTGCGGCGTCCCCGCTCGCCAGAATGAAGTTTTCGGCGATGAAGCTGCGGATCTGGCGTTCTATTTCGTTCTTCTGGATGTCGATGGCGACTGCGTTCATTGCGCGCTCCTGCAGCAAACTTTGATCTGGACGGCGAGTATGCCGCTACACGGCCAGAACGACGGTATGTTTAGAGATTTCCGTGTCATGCCGTCTCTCCTACGGCCTATCAGAACCGTTCCGCCAGGAATAGAGTAACTGCTTCACCTGACTCTGACCCTGAAGGCTGACAAATCAACAACATTACCTTCAGGACGCGCTTCATGCGAGCGCGATTCGTCTGCTTCGAATTGCGCACGATTGGCGACGCTAGAGCTCGGATTTCCTCGCGCTGCCGAATGTCATGACTGCCCCGGTCCTCCAGCCTCGGCCGCAAAAGCGCCGCAGAAGCGCGAGTTCAGTGGTGCTGCACCGCACGTCAGTTGCGCGTCAGTCGCGCCACCCGCATCGCGAAGCGTGCTCTAATGGCGACCCGCGCGTCACCCGGTGAACCTTGCCCATGAACCTCCCCACCCTCGGCTTTTCAGAATGACACCGCTCGGCGTGCTCCTCAGCGCCGCCTCCGCAGTCCTCGCCGTGCCGACCACCGTCTTCAGCCTGGAATGTCTCCTGGGCTACGCGGACGGTTCCGAACGGCGCTTTTCGGCACGGCCCCCTGGCAAGAGAATGACCATTCTGGTGCCCGCGCACGACGAGGAAGCAGGCCTCCCCGCTACCTTGACGGCGCTGCGGGAGGAGCTCGCGCCAGACGACGAGATCCTCGTGGTTGCCGACAATTGCAGCGATCGCACGGCGGAGGTTGCCCGCAGCGCTGGCGCGACCGTGGTGGAGCGCTTCGACAAGGAGCGCCGTGGCAAGGGCTACGCAGTGACGTTTGGGCTAGATGCGCTAGCGGCCGATCCACCCGATGTGGTCATCATCGTAGATGCCGATTGTCAGCTGCAGAAGGGCTCGCTCGAGCTACTGACCGCGGCTGCCCTGGAGAGCGGCCGCCCCGTGCAGGCGGACTACACGATGACATTGCCGGCGGGCGCGGACTTCAAGACGCGCATCTCCGTGTTCGCCTTCCGGGTGCGCAACCGCGTCCGACCGCGCGGGCTCGCGCGCCTGGGGGGGCCTTGCCACCTCGCGGGGACAGGCATGGCTTTTCCCTGGGCAATTCTGCGGGAGGCGATGCCCATGGGCGACGATCTTGCGGAAGATCTGATGCTCGCAGCCGACCTGTGCCTGCGGGGTCACTATCCGTTGCTGCTGCCCCAAGCCATCGTCGAAAGTGAGCTCGCGCAGAGCCGGAGCGGACAGGTAGTGCAACGGCAACGCTGGGAACAAGGCCATCTGGCCACGCTGCGACGTGCGGTTCCCAAGCTGGTGAAGTCCTGGCTGCAAGGCAAGGACAAGCGCTCGCTTCTGATGGCGCTCGACATCGGCGTGCCACCCCTCACCCTGCACGTCCTGCTGCTCTGTTTGGTTTTGATGGCCGCTGGCCTGCTCGCGTTGCTCGGCGGCAGCGTGACTCCGTTGAGCATTTCACTAGCGCAGTTTCTGCTTCTGCTGGTGGCCCTGAGCCTCACGTGGAGTGGGCACGGCCGCGACGTCCTGCCGTTGCGCCGCCTGCTGACCATTCCGCTGTACATCGCCTGGAAGATCCCCTTGTACCTGCACATGATGGTGTTCGGCGGGGCGCGCAGCTGGGTGCGCACCGACCGCACGACCACTTCGCCAGGGGCATCGGGCTCCGGAGCTCACGCCCACTGATGTGCCGGAAACCCATTGGCGTCGGCCAAGTGCGCCCCACGGAAAGCGATGGTCATGCGCGTCGCGTATCTTGCTAGTCAGTATCCCGCTACTTCACACACCTTCATTCGTCGCGAGGTCGAGGCCCTGCGTCGCCGCGGGATCGAGGTGCAGACCTTCAGCATCCGGCCACCGGGTGCCAATGAACGCGGGGTAGGGCCAGAAGAACAGGCCTTCGCCACCACCCGTTACGTTCTGCCATTCGATTGGAGCCGAGCACTGCGGTCGCACGTGCGGGGCGTCACGCGGCGCCCAGCTAGATACCTGGCGACCCTGCGCGACGCGCTCAAACATCGCGTCCCCGGCGCACGCTCACTCTTGTGGTCATTGTTCTACTTCGGTGAGGCGGTGGTTCTCGCCGACGACCTCGAGGTGGCGGAAGTCGAGCATCTGCATAATCATTTCGCGAACCCAGGCGCGAACGTCGGCTACCTCGCGAGCCGCTACCTCGGGCTCGGATGGAGCCTCACGCTGCACGGTATCTCGGAGTTCGATTACCCAGCGGGCGTCTTGCTTCCGGAGAAGATTGCTGCAGCTCGCTTCGTGGCGTGTGTGTCGCATTTCGGACGAGCGCAAGCCTTCCGTGTCATCGACCCGCAGCACTGGCCGAAGCTGTTCATCAACCGCTGCGGCGTTGACCTTGCGAGCTTCCCCAGCGCCGCCAAGGCGGAAGGCACGCGTCTGCGCGTGGTGAGTGTCGGCCGGCTCTCGCCCGAGAAGGGACAGCTCGGTCTGCTCGAGGCGTTTGCTGCCGTGCTCGCCGACGGCGTGGACGCGGAGCTGTTCCTGATCGGCGACGGTCCGCTGATGGCCGAGCTGCAGCGCCGCATCGACGCGCTTGGCATCGGAGAGCGATGCCGACTGCTCGGAAGGAAGTCCGAGGCCGAAGTGGCCATCGAGCTGGCCGCAGCCGACGTTTTCGCGCTGGCAAGCTTCATGGAGGGGCTCCCTGTCGTGCTGATGGAGGCTCTGGCGATGCGGCTGGGAGTGATCGCACCCTGCGTCGCTGGCATCCCCGAGTTGATCGCGCACGAGCAGACCGGGCTGCTCTTTGCTCCCGGGCGCTGGGACGAGCTCGGGGCAGGGTTGAAGCGCTTGCTCACGGACCGCGAGCTGCGCGAGCGCCTCGCCGAAAACGGACGCCAGCGCGTGGAGGAGGAGTTCGCGATCGATCGCGCCGTGGACCCCTTGGTCGCGAAGCTGCAAAACATGCTGGGAGCACGAGCCGTAGGCTGACGAGCGCGCGCCCCCGCGCTCGTTCGGGTACACCGACCCGACTGCGACTATCGTGTGGCTCCGGACGTGCACCGGACACCACTCGAGCCTACACGGTGCACGCCAGTCGATGCGGGTGGTTGTCGGCTTATGGCCGCTGCGGTGCGCGCGGGTGAGGGAGTCTGCGCATCTGCTGACCGGGCGCTGCGGCGTCGGATCCGCGGTATCGACTGCGAGCGACACTCGGCGGCTGGGGGCCAGACCGTACGAAAGCTGCCGTGCTGCCTGTCAGACATGTCCATATCCGTACTGCCGGCGCGTCGCGAGCGTCAGCGCGCGACCGCACGCTGCCCCACGATCGAAGCTTTCCGAAGCGCGTATACCTGGCGTAGAGTGAGGATCACGGTCGGGAGCCAGATTCGTGTCTAGACATCCATTGATGAACCCTGGAGTGCCAATCGGGTCCTGGTCAGCGCCAGGGTGCCCGTCGAACGCGCACATTGGCTTCAAGGTTCCACGATGAGCAGCGCCGGTATTCTGGTGATCGACGATGACCCGGTGGTCACACGCATGCTCTGCCGCGTGCTGTCGAATCACACCGTGCTGGTGGCGCACTCGGGCAGCGACGCCATTGCCCTGCTGGAGCGGCGATCGTTCGACCTGATTCTTTGCGATCTCACGATGCCCGGCATGAGCGGCATGGAGTTCTACGAAGCCGTACGATCCATCTCGGCAAGCCTCGCCAAGCGCGTGGTCTTCATGACGGGCGGAGCGTTCACGGCCGAGTCCCACGAGTTCTTGTCGCAGCTGCCCAACTCCTGGTTGGAGAAGCCGTTCGACCTCGGCATGCTGCGTGACCTGGTGGAAAGCCGCTCCGCCCAAGCTTAGTACCGCGGTTCGGACTGCGGCCGACGTCAAGCCTTCGACTGGTGCGCGACGGCTTTTGCCGCGCGCTCGGCCGCCTCGGCGTCGCCCAGGTAATAGCGAGGCTTGAGCGGCTTGAGGTTCGCATCTAGCTCGTACACCAGCGGAATCGCCGTGGGAATATTCAGCTCCACGATCTCGTCCTCACTGACGTTGTCGAGGTGCTTGACCAGGGCCCGCAGGCTGTTGCCGTGCGCCGTTATCAGGACCCTCTCGCCGCGCCGGATCGCCGGCGCAATGTCGCTCTCCCAGAAGGGTAAGAAGCGTGCGACCGTATCCTTGAGACACTCGGTGCGTGGCAGCTCCTCGGGCTTCAACTTGGCATAGCGCGGATCTTTGCCAGGCCAGTATTCGCTTGCCGGATCGAGCGGCGGCGGCGGCACGTCATAGCTTCGTCGCCAGATTTTGACCTGCTCCTCGCCGTGCACCGCGGCCGTCTCGGCCTTGTTCAGCCCTGAAAGGCCGCCGTACATGCGTTCGTTGATACGCCACGAGCGCACCACCGGGATCCACATCAGGTCGAGCTCCTCCAGCGTAATCCAGAGCGTCTTGAAGGCGCGCCGCAGCACGGAGGTGTACGCCACGTCGAAGCTCAGGCCAGCCTCACGGATGA
>DASQDA010000411.1:0-2716 GCA_035634435.1 Polyangiaceae bacterium | reverse complement strand
GCTCGAACGCGCTCGTTGGGGTCGGGCCGGCCTTGTGCGGCCCCTCGTACGCGCTCCGGCCGGCCGATATCCACCAGAAATGCCGTAAACAGGTTCTTACTTGTGGAGCTGTTGGAGAGCCAAGAAAACAGGCCGATCCGTAGCCGAAACAGGCTGAAAGCGGATCGGTCTTGGTCTTGGAAAGCGTGGGCAAGTGTCGGCCGGTGTTGGGAAGGCGGCCCCCCGCACTGACCCGGGCGTAGCGGACTTCTAATCCTGCTTGGTAGCTCTCACGTACGACTCAGTGGAGCCCGAGTCCAATGGGATCGATGCGCCCGCTCTCTTCGTGCCAGAACCGCAGATGCGCAATCGTTGACCCGTCCTCCGCCTGGCCGCATTCGAGGATGACCCGTTGCCGCTCGATGCTCGATGGCTTGCCCGGCTGTTCGATGACGTCATCGGCCCGCGCTGCGAGACCCACGGATTGTCCGTGTTGCGGGCGACCATCACCTCGTTCAAGTGGTCGATGACGAGTCCCGGGAGACCACCAACACCGGGCCGACGCTCGTCGGCAGCGGCGAACGTAATACCAGGGCATCTCACGGCGGCGCACTGAGCTCCTCCCACCCTTCGGCATCCCACGCGAGCGGGTTCGTCGGCTCGCCGTTCCCGCCCCGTCCGACCGAAAACAAGAGACGCCGCGTTCATGGGCGCGCGGTCCACGGGCCACCCGGTGACCAATGGTGGTCGAAGTTCTCACTGCTGGCGCATGCGTGCGCAATCGGCAGTAGGAAGTCGGCGAGGAATGACACGAGCTTCGAGAGCCTTGCCGGGCAATCAGTGTTCGGGAGCTTGTTACGGAACGCGGCCCACTGCAATTGCGTCGATGGCTGCTCGGTGAAGGCAGACGTAAACGCGATGGGCGTCACGTCGATGGCGGTCTCGCGATTTGTGAACGTGGCGGAGATGGCGTTTGTCAGCAGCGCGCCCTCGAAGGCGAACTGACTACCCAGGAGCCAGACGTCATAGAAATCCTTCATGCGGCTGTTCAGGGTGCGCAGGTAGACCATTGCATGGAACTTCTCGGCGACCACAGTCTCGCGTGGGTAGCCCGAGAGCTCGGGAGCGGGGAAGTCGAGGAGCGTCGGGTACGTGATGAAGTCCGCGCTCGGCGTGACGACATCACCGAACCCGACGTCGATCTGCATGGCGACGCGCGCTTTGCCAAGCAGGCCGATGAAGCGCACGCGCACGCCCTCGTAGTCCGCGCCTTCCTTGATGCGCTCGGTCTTCACCGAAAATGGATCGAACGCCACGCCGTCCGGCTCCACGTCTGCTGTGCAAACGTCGCGAACCACGCGTTCCAGGCTCTCCAGCGAGTTATCCAGGCGACCGAGGAAATCGACGTCCTTCGTTGCGCGTGCGAGCGGCGCATCCCACACGTACAGCATCAGCGCCCCCTTCAAAACGAAACGCTCGCGGTGAGCGGTCTTTGACAACCGGTAGAGGAATCGCTCCATCGCGAAGTATTGCAGGAGCTCTTGAAACGGCCGCTTCGTCGCGCGCGCCTGGTTCTGAAGACGGCCTTGCACGGAGGCGGACAGGTTCTTGACGGTCACGACATCGCCTCCAGGTAGGGTCGCATTGCACGCTCGACGTGGCGCATGCGGGCGTACTTCAGGAGTGCGTCAAGCTTTCTTCGGCGGCGCTCGCGCCAGAGCCGCATCGCCTCCAGCACCACGTCCATGCCGATCTGATTCCGGTATCGAAAGCAGTCCGCGATGGTCTTCTCAGGGTCGTAGATGCGGACGGGAGCGCCGTCGAGTTCATGTGTCTTGATGCCGTCGTGGAATGCTGGTCCAGAGAACCAGAAGTAGCGTGTTGGTGGATAGTCCAGACGCGGCTTTCGTGTTCCGCGCTCGAGGGCCACGTCGATGGTGTGCGGCACCTGCGTCGTCAGGTCGTGGAACGAGAGCGCCGAAATTAGACAGAGAACGCCTTGCGGAATGCGCGTCGCGACCGTGACGAGGTCCGGGTGCGCGAGGGGCTCGAGTGACGCGAGCCGGTACAGACCTCGGGAGACGGACTCCAGCACGGCAGCGTCACGCATCGCGTAGAGGGTTTTCCGATTGATGCCGTGCCGCAGCGCTTCGGACATACGAAGGCTGCCGCCTTGCTGGCGGAACAGTTCGACCTCTCGCTCGAACGCTCTCTTGCTCACGGAGACATAATGCCTTCGAAGTTAACGAGAGTGAAGGCGTTTTGTCTCGCAATTCCTGTTTCGCGCCCCTTGCCGGAGCCGTCGCAAGACATGCGTCACTCGAGCGCGGCTTACTCCGACGCGCCTCGCGAGCTCCGCCCGGTTCGCAACCTCGCCGGCTACGAGCATGCGCCGCCACTCCCGAGCACGCTCGCCGGGTTTTGGCCGGACACGTGCGGGCCGCTCTTCCCGCGCCCGCCGGCCGAAATCCACCACAAACGCCGTAAGTAGGTTCTTACTTGAGGAGCTGTTGGGGAGCCAAAACGCACCAACCCTCGACGGAAAGTACTTCCGGCCGAGTATTAATGGGGCGGGGTAGGCGAGTTCGTGGGCTGGCGGCGAGGAGGGCCACAGATTCCGCGGCTTTGCCCTGAATCTCGAGCTGGTTGCCTCGAACAACGATGCGCTCAACCAAGAAGCGCAGATAGTTCTTGGCCAGAGTCTGGTCCGCCGAGAGAAAGATGCCGCGGATCGTCT
>DASQDA010000410.1:0-3933 GCA_035634435.1 Polyangiaceae bacterium | reverse complement strand
AGGGTGGTTCCACATCAAGGAGTCTGCGCGCAGCTCGTCCATCCACGATTGCGAAATCTGGGTAGCGATAGCCAGGTTCTTGGCGTGCTGATTCGAGGTGACCGTCACTTTCTGCATCGCAATCACCCCCGTGACGCCGAGCGAAAGAATGGAGAGCGACATGAGCAGCTCCACGAACGTGTATCCACGGGTGTCGAGCGGTGCGCTCATAATGCGAGCCTCGCGACGCCGTTGGGCAGCACCGTTACGGTGCGCGTCAGCTTCCCGCTGCCGCGCGTCACGTCGAACGTGATGACCCCGTTCATGGGTCCCAAAGCCTCGCTCGTTACTCCACGGATGTACGACCGGCCGAGGGGCGTATAACAGACGTCGAGCTCGGTGGTCTCGGACCCGCTCACGTCCTTGGCTTCGATTGTGACGCCGGAATACTCACCGCGTTGTAGGGGGTTGAACGCGGTGATCTGGCGGCGTTGAGCGGCCGTCTCCCAGTTCCCGTTCATGCAGCTACTCTGGGGCAGGCTCTCGCACCCACTGGGTACGCCTCCTGCGGTGCCCTGGACGGACTCCAGCACCGTGAAGCTTCCTTCCGTGTAGCGCACCAGGATCGCCGCACCTCGACCCATGGCTCGCATGCGGGCGCCGCGATACAGCGCGGCGATGCGCTGCGCTGCTTCGGACGAGCGCCGTTCGCGCAGCCGCTCGACCATTGACGGAACGGCGATGACCGCGAGGACCCCCACGATGACGACCACCACCATCAGCTCGATGAGCGTGAAACCTCGAAGGTCGTGGCGGGGCCGCCAGCAACGACCAGGAGACGAGCGAAGCAGCATGGATGGGTCGAGCTCTTCACAGCAAAGGTCATGCCGCAAAAAAGGCAGCGAATTTCGTTCTGAACTGCCGTCTTTTCGCCTTCGGCGCACCCACGCGCACAGTAAGCATTACAAAGCTCTGCAAAGATTGCGCAGGTGCTGCGTGTGGGTAGCGCCGCAGCTCTGCGGCAGGACCTTTGGCCGCTGCTGGGTTATCCCCGGCATTTGCCGGCGCGCGAACAACGGTCTATGTGGCCAGGGCGCGAAGGTGGGGGCGCGACCCTGATTCTCATGTTGCGATTTACTCAGCTTTCCGTCTGGTTTTTTCTGTGCGGTGCCGTGGCGTGCAAACGCAGCGCTGAGCCCAGCGAGGGCAGTGCTCCGCCGCCGCCCGTGGTGAGCTCGCAAGCGGGCGCCTGCGCGAAGGGCGGCGGCACCCTGCAGGATGCGGTCAGCGCTCCCTACTTCCCGCGCGTTGCCGGCGACTACTGTCTCGATCCGAACGGGGATGCCAAGACCTTTGGCGAGGCCGGGGCAGCGCCCCTGGACGCCGTCTGTGACCTCTTCGACGGCGAATGTGAGGTGTACAAGCGCTACGGCCTGAAGCGCGTGGTCACGGTTCAGTACGTCGATGGCAAAGGCTCGCCCGGCACCGTGACGATCACCCTCTCCCGATTTGGCTCGCCCGAGGCCGCGTACGCCTTTTTCACGAAGCGCGTCGTGGCCGACTCGGATCCACTCGAATCGGCACCGCAGCCGCTGGAGGCCGGCGGAGCGGCGGCCCTGGGTAGCGGTATGGCTTACGTCTGGCGCGGTGAGATGGTCGCCGAGCTTCGTTACGTCCACGAGCTGGAATCGCCGGACGAAATCAAGGCAAGCAGCAACCGCGTGTTGCCCGTCATCGCCCGACCCATCGGAGCTCAGCTGCCGGGGTCCGCCCAGCCGTTGCCCTCCGTTGCCCGTCTTCCGAGCCAGCATCGAATCGCGTCGGGAGTGGTTTACGAGTACCAAGACCTACTGGGGGTCTCTGGAGCGGGGCGGGGCGCTGTCGGTTATTACAAGGAAGGTGGCCAGCGCTATCGCATCTTCACCAGCGTGCGGCCGGACGAAGACTCAGCCAAGGACGTGCTGCGCACTCTCAAGAAGCTCGAGGGGGCCAAGGCCATCAAGGACTCTCCCATCGATGCGCTGGTCGTCGGGCTTCGCGACGGCGAGGGCGCGCCGAAGCTTCATTGGGTGGTTGGGCGAACGGCAAATCTGGTCGTCGGAGTTGGTGATGAGGTGTTCGTGAGCGGCGGAGCCGCGGACGCTCAGGCAACGGCACTCAACGAGAGCCAGAAGATGGCGAAGCTCGGCGCGGTTCTGAGCTCCAAGGAAGCTCCAGTGGCAGGGCCAGCGCCCGGTGCCTTGGCTCCCGCTCCGGCTCCGCCATGAGCTGAATTCGCTCAGCTGCGGGCTTTCGCCACGTCGACCCACGCGAGGCTCTCATCGCTGTTTTCGCGCCGAGCTGGCGCGGCAGGGCCCGTTCGGTAAAGCTCGACAAACACTTGGACTTCGAGCTGCCTGAATCCCATCGCATTCTGCGCGACACGGTCCGCGAGTTCGCCGAGCGTGAGGTGCGACCTCATGCCCGAAGCTGGGACTCGGAAGAGCGCTTCCCCTCGGAGATCGTGCCGAAGCTGGCCGAGCTGGGGCTTCTGGGGATCAAGATCCCCGAGCAGTACGGTGGCTCGGGGCTCGACATGCTCGCGTACGCCGTCTGTGTCGAGGAGATCGCGCGTGTCGATGGCTCGCTGGCGCTCACGGTCGCCAGCCACAACGGCCTCGGTACGGGGCACATCCTGGCAGTGGGCAGCGAAGAACAGAAGCAGCGCTACCTCACGGCCGCCGCTCGTGGGGAGTCGTTGGCTGCCTGGGCGCTAACGGAGCCCGGCTCGGGCTCCGACAGCGCGGCGCTGAAGACCACGGCGCAGCGCCGAGGTGATGAGTGGGTCATCCGGGGCACGAAGATGTTCATCACCCAGGGGTCGGTCGGCGGGTTCTGCGTGGTGCTGGCGCGCACCCGCTTCGATGTGCCCGCACAGCGCGGCATCACCGCCTTCATCGTCGAGTCCGCCACTCCCGGCTACTCCGCTAGCAAGAAGATCGAGAAGTACGGCTGCCGCTCGAGTGACACCGTGGAGCTCACCTTCGACGATGTCAGAGTTCCCGACGCACAGCGGCTCGGCGAAATCGATCAAGGCTTCCGCGACACGATGCGCATCTTGGACGGCGGCCGGGTCTCGATCGCCGCCATGGCGCTCGGCCTTGGCCGCGGCGCTCTGGAGATGGCGGTTCGGTACGCCAAAGATCGCTCGGCCTTCGGCCAACCGATCGCGGAATTTCAGGCCATCCAGTGGCTCTTGGCCGACGCGGCAACCGACCTGGAGGGGGCGGCCTTGTTGACGTATCGGGCGGCGTGGCTTGCCGATCAGGGCCGTCGTTTCACGACCGAAGCGTCCATGGCGAAGCTCTTCGCGAGCGAAGTGGCCACCCGCGTATGCAACGACGCGATGCAGGTGCATGGTGGCTACGGGTACACGCGGGAGTTCGACATCGAGCGCCACCTGCGCGACGTCAAGCTGTGCGAGATCGGCGAAGGTACGAGCCAGGTACAGCGCCTGGTGATCGCCAAGAATCTGCTGCGCTGAACGCTGCGCGTGCAGCGATACCCGGGCCGCGGCTCGACGCGCTCATGCCGAGCTACTCCGTGCGTTGGATGACGTGGTAACCGAACGGCGTCTCCACGAGCCCTGACAGCTCACCGGGCCGGAGCGCGAAGGCGGCATCCGCGAACGGCTTCACCATCGAGCCCCGCTGAAAGCGCCCGAGATCGCCCCCACGTTCGGCCGCGCCTGGCTCATCGGAGAACTCGCCGACCAGCTTGGCGAAGTCCTCACCTTGCTGAGCCCGTTGCAGCGCCTCCTGCGCGCGCGTCTGTGCTTCCGCCTTGCTGCGCGTGACCTGGGGCGAGCTGCGCGTGGCGCCCTGATAGGACACCAGAATGTGCCGCGCAGCCACGCTTTCGGGTCCTTCGGGGGCCTTGGATTGGGCGGCAATGCTTGCGTCGCGCGACGCGCGA
>DASQDA010000409.1:0-2022 GCA_035634435.1 Polyangiaceae bacterium | reverse complement strand
CGACCTTAGCTCGGCCCCGCCCGAAGCACGAGGACGCTTGCTGGCCATCGCTGCCGCCGAGCTCGTGCTGGCCAGCTGGGCCGAGCTCGAGCAACTTCCATCCTTGCGCGTCGAGCCAGAGGGCGCCCGAGCTCCCGCTGTCCAGCAGCAACTTGCGCGAGAACGCCTGCAGCGACGCAAGGAAGAGGCGCCGCAGGCCGCGCTCGTGAGCACGCGAGAGGTGACGCAACCCGCCCCTTCACGCAGCTGGTACTCGCTCCAGTCGCGCACCGATCGCATGTTCCGCGTGGCGGCAATCGCCTCGGGACGTTCGTTTTTCAACCACGACGGTGTCTTGTGGGGCGGCGGACTGCGGCTCGGCGAAGAGCGGCTAGTTGCGACGAGCTGGGCTGCCGACGCCCTGTTCGAGAGCGGTCAGCTCGAGGCGCAGACAGGCCGCTACGCGGTCGAGACCTGGACGCTCGGGGGCGCCGTGTTCTTCTATGTGCGTCCCGAACCGCTCACGGCGCGTATCGGCGCCGGTCTGAGGCTCGGAATTGCGGCCGCCAGCGCGGTCGGCAACAGCGAATCATCGTCCGTCCCCACGATCACGCCGTGGGGCTGGCCGCTCGCCACCAGCTCCGTGTCGCTGCGACTCGCACGTTATCTGACATTCGAGGCCTCCGGCGAAGCGGGGTACGCCGTGCTCCCACTCTCGGGCCGCACGGGCGGCTACACAATCCGCGGGGCCTGGTTCAGCGGGCAGCTGGGAATCGCGCTGATTCCTTGAGCACGGGCCGACGCGGTGGTGGAAGCGGCAAAGTGGGGGTCACGAGCGCTGGGTGGCTCTCGAGCCGCAGGTCGGCTCAATTTGCGGTCCGATGAGCCGATTTGCGGGCTACCCTCCACTCAGGGGTCAGGAATGAATCGCGCCCGCGTTGCCTTGAGGGTCGTGACGCCCAGCGCCCCCGCGCTGGTGGCGACGGAGGAGCTCGACTTCGACAGCGTGTTCCGGCGCTATGCGCCCTATGTCGCCGCGGTCGCGCATCGCTTGCTCGGACGCGATTCGGACGTGGACGACACGGTCCAGGAGGTGTTCCTGGTCGCAGTGCGTGGTCTCGCTTCCGTGCGCGATCCAGGCGCAGTGAAGGGTTGGCTAGCCCGAATCACCGTGCGCTCCGCACGCCGGCGTTTGCGGGTGCGCCGCCTACGCACGCTCTTCGGCCTCAACGATACCAATGCTGCCGATCAGGTGGCGGACCAGTCTGCGGATCCGGAGCAGCGCGCGTTGCTCGGACGCGTGTACTGCGTGCTCGACGCCTTGCCGGTCGACCAGCGCATCGCCTGGACCTTGCGCTACCTGGAAGGCGAACGGCTAGAGTCGGTCGCCGCCCTGTGCAAGTGCTCGCTCGCCACGGCCAAGCGCCGCATATCTGCAGCGGCGCGTTCGATCGAGGAGGCCTTCGCGGATGCGTGATTCCATCGAGCGCATTGCCAGCGCGAGCAAACACGCCAATCCAAGGTGGACAGCCACACGTCAGCAGGCGGTGCGCGCGCGGATCAGCCAGGCGTTGTTGATCCGAAGGGGCTTCCGCGCCTCGCTGGCGCTGGCGCTGGCAGTGTGTGTTTGTGTGGGCATCCTGCTCGGGAGCTTCTTCCACGAGCGGAAGCCGTCACTGTTGGGAAAGGCGACGAGTCCTGCGGCGGCCCGCACCTTGTTGCGGCTCGAAGACGGGTCGAGCGTCAGCGGGCGTTCGGAAGATGCTCGCGTCACGGCGCTAGCGGTGAGCGCCACATCGGCGACGCTGAAGCTGGAGAGCGGCAGCGCTCATTTCGACGTTACGCGCAACGAAGGACGGCAGTTCGAGGTGCTGGCCGACGATGTTCGCGTGAGCGTGCTGGGGACCGCTTTCAGCGTGACACTGACGGCGACAACCGTGACGGTGTCGGTGGAGCGCGGCCGGGTGCTCGTCAGCTGGCCGGGGGCGCGGCGCGAGCTGGGCGCGGGCGAACGGCTCGAGCGCCGGAGCTCGCCGGAACGAG
>DASQDA010000408.1:0-10415 GCA_035634435.1 Polyangiaceae bacterium | reverse complement strand
ATCCCCCGAGGGGGACACTTCGGCGGCAGGGGCAGAGGCCCTACGAACCGGAAGCGTTAGTGCGAAGCACCAACGCGACACTAGCGCGAATAATACTCGACGACGTACTGCTCGCGGACGGCCGGCTCGTTCAGCTCGTCGCGAACCGGCATCGAGCGGAACACGCCCGTGAAGTTGTCCTTGTCGACGTCGATCCAGCTGGGCCGCTGTCGATTCGCCGAGGCCGCGAGCGCCGCCTGAATGAACGGAATCTTGCGGCTCTTCTCGTGAATCTCGATCTTGTCGTTCGGCTTCACCTGGTAGCTCGGAATGTTCACGATGTGACCATTCACCAGGACGTGCTTGTGACGCACGAGCTGACGACCTTGTGCGCGGCTGCCCGCGAAACCGATGCGATGCACGACGTTGTCGAGACGGCGCTCGATAAGGCCGAGCATCTCTTCGCCGGTGCGCCCCGGCAAGCTGGATGCGCTGCCGTAGTAGCGCGCAAACTGCTGCTCGAGGAGCCCGTAGATGCGGCGCATCTTCTGCTTCTCGCGCAGACGCAAGCCGTACTCACTGAGTTTGATACGCGCCTGGCCGTGCTGACCGGGCGGATAAGGGCGGCGCGAAACCGCACACTTGTCGGTGAAGCAGCGTTCACCCTTGAGGTAGAGCTTGCCGCCTTCACGGCGGCAGAGCTTACAGACCGGACCGATATAACGAGCCATCAGAATCCTCCGTCACACACGACGCCGCTTGGGCGGGCGGCAGCCGTTGTGGGGGATGGGAGTCACGTCGCGGATCAACGTGACTCGAAAACCCACCTGCTGCAGCGCCCTGAGCGCGCTCTCGCGACCTGCGCCCGGACCTTTGACGAAAACGGCGACGGAACGCATGCCGTGTTCCATCGCCCGCCGACCCGCCTCTTCCGCAGCCAGCTGAGCCGCGAAGGGCGTGCTCTTGCGCGAGCCCTTGAAGCCACGCGAGCCAGCGCTTGCCCACGAGATGGCCGCGCCGTTCACGTCGGTGATGGTGACCACCGTGTTGTTGAACGTCGACGTGATGTGGGCGATGCCCGCGTAAATGTTCTTCTTCGGCGCCTTCTTGGTCGGCCGGATCGATTTGGTGGTTGCCATGTCTAGTTCCGTTCAGTCGGGCATCAGCCGCGGCGGCCGAGAGCCCTGCGCGGACCCTTGCGAGTTCGCGAGTTCGTACGTGTCCGTTGACCACGAACCGGAAGGCCCTTGCGATGGCGCAGCCCGCGATAGCAGCCAAGATCCATCAAGCGCTTGATGCTGGTCTGGACGTCCCGGCGAGCGTCACCTTCGACCTTCACCGTCGCGTCGATGGCGTCGCGGATGGCCTTGACGTCGCCCTCCGACAGCTCTTCGACCAGACGGTTCTCGGGAATGTTGGCGGAGCCGCAGATGCGCTTCGCCGTCGCCAGACCGATCCCGTAAATGTACGGGAGCGCGTAGACGATGTGTTTACGTCGGGGGAGATCGACACCAGCAATCCGTGCCATGCTTGTTCTACCTTCTTAGCCCTGGCGCTGCTTGTGGCGCGGGTTGTCGCAGATGATGCGCAGGACGCCTCGGCGCTTGACGATTTTGCACTTGTCGCAGATTTTCTTGACGCTCGGTCGCACCTTCATGGTCCTGCCTCAGAGTTTCTCTAGAATCTTCCCGCGATTGGGATCGTGGCGTGAAATTTCGACGGTGACCTGGCAGCCGGCTATCAGCCGGACGACCGTGCGCCGAAGAGTCGTCGATGCCCCCGCACTGACCACCCGGCCATTGCTGAGCCGCACCTTGTAGAGTGCGTTAGGCAACACTTCCTCGATCACACCTGACATCGTCTCGTTCGTCGTTCGCCTCCGCTCACTCGGCCGATAGCGCGCTCAGAATGCGCCTTGTAACTTCTGCGGGCTCACCGACGCCGTCCACCCGCTGCAACACACCAAGCTTGGCATAGTGCGGCAGCAGGGCAGCGGTCATGGCGTCGTACTGGTCGAGCCTCGTGATGACCGTTTCCTCCCGATCGTCGGCCCGATGTTCGAGCTCGGCGTCCAGGGGGGGTGGGTTATACTTCAGGTGATAGATCTGTCCAGTCCGTTTGTCCGTCCGCCTCAGAGTAGCCCGTTCCATCAGCAATTCTCGGGGCACATCAATCTGCAAGACAGCGCTGATCGGCTCGGCGCGGCGGTCGAGGACGAGCGCTAGGGCCTCCGCCTGAGGCACGGTCCGCGGAAATCCGTCGAGAATGAAACCCTTGGCTGCATCGGGCGCCGAGACGCGCTCGGCAACCAGTCCAATCACGACCTCGTCGGGGACCAGCTCCCCTGCGTTCATGAAGCGCGCGGCCTCTTTTCCCAGAGCGGTGCCCTGAGCCAAGGCCGCTCGCAGCATGTCGCCGGTGGAGATCTTCGGCACCTTGAAGTGCTCGGACAAGACCGCGGCTTGCGTGCCCTTCCCACTCGCCGGCGCACCCAGGAGCACCAGCCTCAAGCGGGCCTCCTACCGCTGAGCCGCGTCATGCGGGGCCCGGTCAGGCCTTCGTAGCTGCGGCTAATGAGGTGAGCCTCAATTTGATTCACCGTCTCGAGCGCGACGCCCACCACGATCATCAAGCTCGTGCCGCCGAACTGAAACGGGATGCGGAACGACAGCGCCACCACGGACGGAATCACACAGATGGCCGCGATGTAGAGCGACCCCGCCACCGTCAAGCGTGTCAGCACTCGATCGATGTACTCCGCGGTCTGACGACCCGGGCGGATCCCCGGAATGTTGGCTTGCTGCTTCTTCAGGTTCTCGGCGACGTCCACCGGCTGAAAGGTGACGGCGGTGTAGAAGAAGGCGAAGAAGATCACCAGCACTGCAAATACGAGCTGGAACGCCCAATCGCCGCGATTGAGGATGCTGCTCAGCGTCTGCATGCCAGGAATGTTGAAGCTGGCGAGCGTGGCCGGGAACATCAGCAAGCTGGAGGCGAAGATCGCGGGGATCATGCTCGCCATGTTCACCTTCAGAGGCAGGTGAGCGCGCTGTGCTCCGTACACGTGACGCCCCACCTGGCGGCGCGAATACTGAATTGGAATGCGCCGCTGAGCGCGTTCGAAGAACACGACGCAGGCGATGCTCAAGATCAAGACAGCAAGCAAAATGCTCACGGTCAGCGGCTCGACATCTCCCGCGTTGCCCGCCCAGTAGTTGGCAACACCGCCGGGAATACCACTGACGATGCTGGCAAAGATGATTACCGAGATACCGTTGCCGATACCGCGCTCGGTGGCCTGCTCACCGAGCCACATGAGCAAAGCGGTCCCGGTGGTCAGCGTGAGGATCGTCATCAGCCGGAAGCTCCAGCCGGGATCGCTCACGACGTCACCGAAGCGGCCACCACCCATATCGGAGTTGTTCATGCCTTCCAGCATCATCGCCACGGCGAAGCCCTGGAAGATGCTGAGCACGATGGTTCCGTAGCGGGTGTACTGCTCGATCTTTCGGCGGCCGCCTTCACCTTCGCGGCGCATCTCCTCGACCTGCTTACTCACCAGGCCGAGCAGCTGCATGATGATGCTGGCTGAGATGTAGGGCATGATGCCCAGGGCGAAAATCGAGAGGTTCTCCAGCGCGCCGCCCGAGAACAGATTGAAAAAGCCGAGCAGTCCGCCCTGCGTCTTCACGATGTTCCGCATCACCGAGCGGTCGACGCCCGGCGTGGTGATGAAGACGCCGAGACGATAAATCGCGATCACGCCGAGCGTGAAAAGGATCCGACGCCGGAGCTCCGGCACCTTCCCGATGTTCGAGAAGCCCTGAAAGACCGACATGGCTACCTTTTAGGCGGATCGCTCGGCTGAGAACATGCCGTGCTCAGCCCGCGCTCTCGGCTTCGACTGGCTTGGTGGCGATGACGACGGCTTTGCCGCCGGCCTGCTCGATCTTCTCGCGTGCCGACTTGCTGAAACCGTGCGCGTGAACTTCCAAGACCTTGGAGAGCTCACCGTCGCCGAGAACCTTGATGCGCGCGCCGCGGCCCTGGACCAGCCGCGCCGAACGCAGGGCGGTTTCGTCGACGGTGCTGCCGGCCTCGAAGTTCTCGAGGTCGCCCAGATTGACGGTGATGGTCTCGATGGGGAACGGCACGCGAAAGCCACGCTTGGGCAAGCGGCGCTGCATCGGCGTCTGTCCACCCTGGAAGTGCAGCTTGCCGAAGTCGCCGCCATGGCGCGCCTTCTGGCCCTTGGAGCCCTTGCCAGCGGTCTTGCCGAGACCGGAGCCAATGCCGCGACCGAAACGCTTCTCGGCCTTCCTCGAGCCGGGGGGCGGCGAAAGCCGCGAAAGAATGGTGCTCATGGCTGCTTCTCCTCGACCACGACCAGGTGCAAGACCTTCTTGATCATGCCCCGGAATGAGGGCGTGTTCGCCACGACGACCGTCGAGCCCGGTCCGCGCAGGCCAAGGCCTTTGAGGATCCTTCGCTGCGGGTGGGGACGGCCAATCTCACTGACGGTCTGCCGAACTTGAAGGTTTGCGGAGGTCATGACCCGGTGGCTCCGTGCGCTGTGGTGACGATGGAGACAGCGGTGCTGGCCTGGGCGGAAGCCGCAGCGACGGGATAGTCCCCGGCCACTTCCTCGATCGACTTGTTGCGCGCGTCGGCGACGCGCTGCGCGGAGCGGAGCTGCTTCAACGCGTCGACGGTGGCATGCACCACGTTGTACTTGTTGGACGAGCCCAGGCACTTGCTCAAAACGTCGTGAATGCCTGCCGACTCGACGACCGCGCGCACCGCGCCGCCGGCGATGACGCCGGTACCGGGCGAGGCGGGCCGCAGCAGCACGCGACCCGAGCCGTACTCGCCGATCACATCGTGCGGGATCGTGGCGCCGACCATGGGCACCTTGAACATGTTCTTGCGGGCCTGGTCGTTACCCTTGCGGATGGCCTCGGGAACCTCGTTCGCTTTGCCCAGCCCGACACCCACGTGCCCGGACTCGTCGCCCACGACGACCAGCGCCGAAAAGCTGAAGCGACGTCCGCCCTTCACGACCTTCGCGACGCGGTTGATGTGAATGACGCGCTCTTTGAGCTTTTCGTCGTCGATATGATCAGCCATCGAATTCTCCGTCCAGACTCAGTACTTGAGCCCGGCTTCGCGGGCTGCCTCTGCGAGGGCCTTCACGCGGCCGTGGTAGAGGTAGCCGTTGCGGTCGAACACCACTTTTTCGATGTTCTTGGCCAGACACATTTTGGCGATCAGCGCGCCCACTTTGCGCGCCGCGTCGCTCTTGGGGTCATTGTCGAGCGTCCCTTTCAGGTCGCGCGACAGGGTCGAGGCCGAGGCCAACGTACGCCCATCGGTGTCACCGTCGATGACAACCTGCGCGTAAATGTGCCGACCCGAACGAAACACCGAGAGACGGGGGCGATCTTCATTGCCCGAGATCCGCGACCGGATCCGAAGTTTCCGCCGCTCTCTACCGATAAGCTTGGCTCCCATGGGATTCAGCTCCGAACTACTTGGCCTTGCCCTTGGCCGCTTTGCCCGCCTTGCGACGGATGTTTTCACCGCGATAACGAATCCCTTTGCCGCCGTATGGCTCCGGCGGGCGCAGGTCGCGAATGGATGCAGCCAGCTGGCCGAGGACGGCCTTGTCGGCCGAGCCCAGCACCAGCATGGTGCCCTTGGAATCCGGGGGCACGTTCGCCGACACGCCCGCCGGTAGCTGTACCTGCGTGGGGTGCGAGAGACCGACGGTCAACGTGATGACCTGGCCCTTCACCTCGGCACGGTAGCCGGTGCCGACCAGCTCGAGCTGCCGCTCGTAGCCCTCGGCAACACCCTTGATCTTGCTGGCCAGAAGCGCGCGGCTCAGGCCCTGCAAACGCGGAGCATCCCTGCCCGTCGCCGAGCTCTCGATGAACAGCTCCTCGCCCTCTTTGCGGCACACGACGTTGGCGGGAAGGTCTAGCGCCAGCTTGCCCTTCGGGCCTTGAATGTCGATGTGAGCCCCGTTGAGACTCACGTTGACGCCCTTGGGCACTGGCACGGGACGCTTGCCGACGCGCGACTGCCGGCGCACTTCACTGACGGCTTGCTCAGTCATCACCAAACCTCACACACCAGCTCGCCGCCAACCTTGCGCTGGCGAGCCTCACGATCCGTCATCAGGCCATGCGACGTGCTCAGGATGGAGACGCCGAGGCCGCTCAATACTCGCGGAATCTGATCGTGCCGCACGTAGACGCGGCGACCGGGGCGGGAGACGCGGCGAATGCCGCGAAACGCGCTTTGGCGATCCGGTCCGTATTTCAGCACGATGGTCAGCGTCGCGTGCTTCTGAGGGCCCCATTCTTCGGTGCGTACGTCAGCGACGTAGCCCTCGGCTTTGAGCACCTCAGCGATGCTGTGCTTCAAGCGGCTCGCAGGCAGCCGCGTGAGCTCGTGGTGCGCCATCGACGCGTTACGGATACGCGCAAGCATATCCGAAATCGGATCGTTTACCATGGCGCTCACCAGCTTGCCTTTGTCACGCCTGGCAGCTCACCCTTCAGTGCCAGCAAACGCAGGCACACACGGCAAAGCGCGAAGTCGCGGTAAAATGCGCGGGGTCGACCGCAAACGCGACAACGACTCATCGCGCGGGTCGAAAACTTTGGCGGCCGGTTCAACTTGGCCCACTGACTTGCCCGTGCCATCTCAACTCCTGAACGGCATGCCCAAAGAACCGAGGAGCTGCTTGGCTTCCTCGTCACTCTCGGCGGTAGTTACGAACGTGATGTTCATGCCCTTGACCTTCTCGACCCTGTCGAAATCGATCTCCGGGAACACGATCTGCTCACGCAGACCCAAAGTGTAGTTGCCCGACCCGTCGAAACCCTTTGGATTGGTGCCGCGGAAGTCGCGCACGCGCGGCAGAGCCAGCGTCACCAAGCGATCCAGAAACTCCCACATGCGGTCGCGGCGCAGCGTGACCTTGACGCCAATCGGCATCCCTTCGCGGAGCTTGAACGTCGCGATGGACTTCTTGGCTCGCGTCACCACCGGCTTCTGGCCCGTGATGGAGGTGACCTCGGCGACGGCTGCCTCGATGAGCTTCGGATTACCGACCGCCTCACCGAGACCCATGTTCAACACGATGGTCTTGAGGCGTGGCACCTGCATGACGTTCGTGTACCCGAAGCGCTGCATCAGCGCCGGGACGACATCCTTCTTGTAGCGCTCGCGAAGGCGAGGCTCGACCGTTTCGGTCATGACACTTACCTCCGCTCCGAGGGGATGGCGCCGCCGCTCTTGGCGACCCGGATCTTGTTGCCGTTCTCGACCTTGGACTTGATCCGCGTGGGCTTGCCGCCCTCCGGATCGACCAGCATTACCTTGCTGACCGCGAGCGGCGCCTCGACCTCGAGGATGCCTCCCGGCTTCTGGGGCGTCGCTTTGACGTGACGCTTCACGACGTTGACGCCCTCGACGACCACCTGGCCGCGGGCGGGGAGCACGCGCGAGATCTTGCCGCGCTTGCCCTTATCGTCACCGCGCACGACGACCACCTGGTCGCCACTTCGCAGGCGAGCCATCACAGCACCTCCGGCGCGAGCGAGATGATCTTCATGAAGCGCTTGGCGCGAAGCTCACGCGCGACGGGCCCGAAAATGCGCGTGCCCACCGGCTCTTGCGAGGCGTTGATGAGAACGGCGCTGTTCTCGTCGAACTTGATGTAGCTGCCGTCGGGACGCCGGTACTCGCGCTTGGTGCGGACGACCACGGCCTTGGCCGTCTCACCCTTCTTCACCTTGCTGCCCGGAAGCGCCTCTTTGATGCTCACGACGATGACGTCGCCGAGCCCGGCATAACGGCGACGCGACCCACCCAGCACCTTGATGCACTGCACCAACTTGGCACCGGAGTTGTCGGCCACTTCGAGAAACGTCTGCATCTGGATCATGTCGTCGTCCTCCCGTTAGGAGAGCTCCGTTGCCGGACGCTCGATGAGGCGGACCACAGCCCAGCGCTTGTGGCGCGAGAGCGGGCGGTGCTCGATGATCTCGACGCGATCACCCACCTTGTACTCGTTCTTGGCGTCGTGTGCCTTGTAGCGGCGACGCACGCGGACGTACTTCTTGTACACGGAGTCGCGCTTGAAACGCACGACCTCAACGACCACGGTTTTATCCATCTTGTCGCTCGCGACGCGGCCGATCAGGCGGCGGCGATTGACGTCGGACTCAGTCTCGTTCTGGACCTCGGCACTCACGATGCGCCTCCTTTGGAAGCCTGCAGCTCACGCTCGCGGAGAATGGTCTCGATGCGGGCGATGTCGCGTCGAGTTTTGGTCATAAGGCTCGTGTCCTCGAGCTGGTCGGTCCAGTTCTTCATGCGGAACGAGAACAGGTCCTTCTGAATGGCGGCCTTGAGTGTCGCCAAATCGTCACTCGACCGCTCGC
Organism: Polyangiaceae bacterium; assembly: GCA_035634435.1. GTDB lineage: Bacteria > Myxococcota_A > Polyangia > Polyangiales > Polyangiaceae > PMG-095. The sequence goes on along the minus strand of DASQDA010000408.1, from coordinate 1,980 downwards.
GCAGATCCTTGGATTTCATCAGACTTCTCCTCGAGCGAGGAACTTGGTCTCGATCGGCAGCTTGGAGGCGGCCAGACGGAAGGCCTCGCGCGCGTCCTTCTCGGGCACGCCAGCGATCTCGAACAGAACGCGTCCGGGCTTCACCACGGCGACCCAACCTTCGACCGCGCCCTTACCGCTACCCATGCGGACTTCGAGCGGCTTCTTGGTCACCGGCTTGTCCGGGAAGATGCGGATCCACAGCTTGCCAGCGCGCTTGACGTGGCGCTGAATCGCCATACGACCCGCCTCGATCTGGCGTGACGTGATGAAGCTACGACCCACGGCTTGCAGAGCGAAATCGCCGAACGAAACGTCGGAGCCTCGCCACGCGATGCCGCGGTTTTTGCCTTTTTGCTGCTTACGGAACTTGGTGCGCTTCGGGGAAAGCATGGCTCATCACTCCGGGATGCGGCGCGCTTTACGCTGCAGCACTTCACCCTTGAAAATCCAGACCTTGACCCCGATGACGCCGTAGGTGGTACGTGCCTCGGCAAGGCCGAAGTCGACGTCGGCGCGCAGGGTATGCAGCGGGACGCGTCCTTCGCGATAGGTTTCCACGCGACCCATTTCGGCTCCGCCCAGGCGGCCCGCGCAACGGATGCGGATGCCCTTGGCGCCGAACTTCATGGCCGTGGTCAGCGCCTTCTTCATGGCGCGTCGAAAGGCGATGCGGCGCTCGAGCTGCGTCGCGATGTTCTCGGCCACGAGCTGCGCGTTGGTCTCGGCCTTGCGCACCTCCTGAACGTCGATGAACACCTCGTTCTGGGTGAAGGACTGCACGCCGGGGAACTTCGACTCACCCTTGGCGGCCGTCCCGATGTTGCCGGTCTTGAGGATCTCGATGCCCTTGCCGCCCTTGCCGATGACCATGCCCGGCCGCGCGGTGTACACGATGACCTTGGCCTTATTGGCGGCGCGCTCCACCTCTACGCTCGCGACGTTCGCGTTGTAGAGGTAGTCCTTGACGGCACGCTTGATGCTGATGTCCTCGTGGAGCCACTGCTGGTAGTGCTTGTCCTCGTACCACTTGCTCGTCCACGTCTTGATGACGCCGAGGCGAAAGCCATAAGGATGAGTTTTCTGTCCCATGTTCGGTACCGCGACTTTCGATTAGCGCTGATCGAGCTCGAGGGTGATGTGGCTGACGCCCTTTTGAATGCGTGTCGCGCGACCCTGCGCTCGCGGACGCCAGCGGCGAAGCTGTGAATTGGGTGCCTTGTCGACGGCGACCTTGCTGATGAACAGCGTGTCGGTGTCGAGGTCCGGGCGCTTCTGCTTGGCGTTGGCGACGGCGCTAGCAATCAGCTTCTTGACGAAGGGCGCCGCTGACTTGAAGGTAAAGTCGAGCAGCTGCAGCGCTTCGGCAGCGTCGCGACCTCGTACGAGGTTGACGACCATCCGGGCTTTACGCGGACTTATCCGTTGAAATCGTGCACTAGCAGTAGCAATCATGACGACAGTTTCCTCTTGAGACTTGTCGGCCCCCGGAACGGCGAAAATCGACGGTCCGACATCCGCCACCGGGTGGCCGCGGTGGTTCGGGTGAACCTGGCGGCCCAGGGGGCCGCTCCGCGTGCCGCCGTCGGGCGGCTGGCGAAGCCCAGTCCCAGATTAAGGGTCGGGCCTGCGAGGGGACGGGCCTTCTAGCAAAGGCGAGCCGCTCAAGCAAGCAACGAAGCACACCTTCTTGACGGCGTGCGGGGCGAATGCGCTCGGGTACTGGCCCGACGTTCAGCCTCAAGCGCGGCGCGGCAACCGCTCCCTCATAAAGAGACGCTGGCAGCCGCTCCGCGCCTTCTAGGATGAGCGAGGCCAGCGGCGCCACCGGAAAGCGGCGCGGCTCTGCCGGACGGCGATCTCTTCACGTTCCGGCCCGCGCCGGGGAGGCGCGGCTGCTCTGACTACCTCGGCAGTCCTGGGTTGCCCGGCGAGAGGAAG